>PXAS01000028.1 GCA_003565815.1 PVC group bacterium | reverse complement strand
TCCGTGGTGAACAAAAGCCGTTTCAGACAGCCTTTTTCAGCCCTCTATTTTCTACCGGCCAAGTGCTTACGATAAACCGGACTTCAAGATACACGCTTTTTTGTATCATCTTTTTTCGGTAAACTCTAATCATAGATCTGGATATCGAAGCTGGGGACAGCTTCGACTACGACGATTCGACAGTTTCACTAATTATGAGATGCGCCCATTGTCGGGAACGCTCCGAAACTTTGATTGCGTTTTCACCCTTTGCAGTGTATGCTTTTTCCATGAAAAGCTTTCTTTGTTTTCTTGCCGCCGCCTTCGCGTTTCCCTTTGCTTTGGCGCAAATCGATCTGCCGGATTATTTCGTGGACGAAGAGGATGCGTTTTCCGATGAAAACTTCGTTCCCGATCCTGAACGGGGCGAAGGATTGCATGCGCGTCCGGATGAAGCGCGGTCCGGCGAAGAAGAGGATTGGGCGGTGGATGTGCTCGACGATCCTGACACCCGGCGCATGATCCAGCGAATGAACATGCCCAATATGCAAGGGCACCAACAACTCATCAATCGACCCAATCAGGCGGATTCCGCGGAAGATCGGGAACGGATGGATCGTTTGCTTGCCGGACCCGAATGGGTCGTGGCGGATTCTCGGCTGGAGGATGGCGAAGCCCGGAAATTCGAATTGCCCAACCAGACCTTGCTGTTGGAAACCTCCGCGGGAAACATCCCCTTGCGGCTTCATGAATTGGTTTCAATGAAACGGGTGGAGGGGGCGGTGTATCAGTTGGAACTGATGGATGGCGATCTGATTTCCGGGAAAATGGTCAAACTTCCGGTGGTGAAGGTGGACGACACCCTGCGCAGGCTTGAACCGGACGAAGTGCGCGCAATCACCTTGTCCCGAGAATAATCCCGCAGACTTCGTCCAAATTGGCGTCCGTCAAGGCGGAACCGGAAGGCAGGCAAAGTCCGCGTTGAAACAGGGTGTCGGCCACGCCGTGGTCGTAAAAGCGCAGGTGTGCGAGGGCGGGCTGGGCGTGGAGGGGCTTCCACATGGGGCGGCTTTCGATCCCGGCCGCCTCAAGCGCTTTGCGGATCTCGCGGGGGGAGGCGCCAAATGCGTCTTCGTCCACCAAAATCACGGTCAACCACCGGGTGCAACGGTTCCAGGCCGCCTCGGGCATCAAGGTGATGCCGGGCACCTGGGCCAGTCGCTGGCGATACCCCTCGAAGACGATCCGTCTTTGCGCGACCCGTTCGTCGAGTTTTTGCAATTGAGCCAGCCCCACCGCGGCCAACAAATTGCTCATGCGGTAGTTGTAGCCCAGTTCCCGGTGTTCGTAGTGGGGGAAGTCCTCCCGGGCCTGCATGGAGAGTTTGCGCGCATGGTGTACGAGAAGGTCGTCGTCGGAGACCAAGGCGCCGCCGGCGGAGGCGGTGATGATTTTGTTGCCGTTGAAGGAATAGACTTCGGCCCAGGGGCGTGGGGAAAGGGGTTCCAGATCTTTTGCGCCCATGGCTTCGGCGGCATCGCTCAGCACCGGAATTCCCGCGGGTTCGCACAGGCCGATGATGGCCTTCAGGTCACAACGCTGCCCGTATAAATCCGTGGGAACCACGCACAAAACCTGGCGGGATTCGCTTCGGGCTTCCTGGAGGGCATGGGACAAAAGGACGGGGTCCATTGTCCAACTCTCGTGCTCCGCATCGATCAAACGGACTTCACAGCCCAGTTGCACGGCGGGGGCGACGCTGGCGACAAAGGTGAGCGAAGAGGCCAAAACCAGCGGGCGACGCGGGTCTTCACGCGGATGACGGTGATCGATCAAATGCCGAATGGCCAAGTGAATGGCGGACGTTCCGGTGTTCAAGGCCAGGGCGTTTGCCCGTCCGCTCCTCTCCCGGATTTCGGCTTCGAAGCGCGCCAGCATGGGCCCGGTCGGGGCCAAATAATTGCTGTCCAAGGCCTCCTGCAAAAACTGAAGTTCGGTTCCGGTTTGATGGGGAGGGGAGAGAAAGATGCGCATGCGGGCTCCGGGCGAATGGTGAAAAAAAATGTATCGGAAATCGAGGGTTCAGGGGGCGTTTCCCGTGAACGGTTCGGCGGGGTCCCCGCCGGAACGCAAACGGGAGAAGGTGAGAAGCAGAATTTTCATGTCCAGCAAGAAAGTGGCGTGATCCACATACCAGACATCCATCTGAAATTTTTCCGACCAAGACAAGCGGTTTCTTCCATGTATTTGGGCCCAGCCCGTCAGTCCGGGGCGAACTTCGTGGCGGCGCGCCTGGGTGGGGTCGTACCGGGGCAGATATTCCACCAGCAAGGGACGGGGGCCGACGAAACTCATGTCGCCTTTGAGAATGTTCCACAGTTCCGGCAATTCATCCAGGCCGCTGTCACGGAGAAACTTTCCCAAACGGGTCATGCGTTCCGCGTCACTGCCGGGACCGGTTCGCATGGTGCGGAATTTCAGCAACTCAAAAATCTCGCCGTTTTTTCCGGGACGCCGCTGGCGAAAAAACAAGGGGCGTCCGAGCCCGAGACCCACCACCAGCATGAGACACAATAAAAATGGGCACAAAATGACCAAGAGGAAACAGGCAAACATCGCGTCCAAAAACCGTTTCATGGGATGGTGTGGCCAGGTCATTTGGTTTTATGAGTGATAAGCTTAAACATTATTAAAAAATCTCTTGTCAACAAGAGATATTTGGTTTATGGTAATAAGTCAATATAAACATCTTTATCAAGGGGAGACACCTTAGAATGAGAACACCGAAACAATCGAACTTGCCCACACCGCGTTTCCTTTCCGTCCCGGAAGTCGGAAAAATATGCGGCGTTTCTAGAAATACCGTATACAATTGGGTGAAAAAGGGTGTGCTGGACGCATACCAAACTCCAGGGCGGACCAATTTGATCCGTCCGGGGGATCTGCAGATTTTCATGCGAGAAAACGGGATGTTCGTTCCCGATATTTTAATCCAGATTGCCGAGGAAGATGCCTCCCGGGTGGGCTTCGTGCCCAAGTCCGAACTCCATCCCAAGCCGGCCCTGCCGGTGGTCTTGTTCGTGGACGGCGAAGATAAAGACCGTTCCGTCGCCGAGCGCGCCTTACGAGATCTGGCCGAAGTGCATGTGGCCCAGACGGGTTATGAAGGAATGCACATCCTGACGATGCAAGAAAAGATCTCCTTGGCTTTCGTCAATTTGAGCCTTGAGGGCATGAGCGGGGAAGACACCATCAAGCAAATCCATACCCTGCGTCCGGAGCTGCCGGTGGTTGCGATTTGTCCGAATGACGACACCCAGCCTACCCCGGAACTCAACGTGGTGGGCCAAGTGGTCAAACCCCTGCGTTTGGGCAACATTCGCGATGCCTTGAATGTGGCTTCGAAAGTGCAGAGCTGAGCGTGGTCGCACCCGTCCGGGGCGGGACAAGGCCCCGTTCCAAGGGGGCGGGTATTGAAATGAAAGCCGGATTTGGCTTGTAATCTCCCTTCCTATGGGGTTGAAGCCTCGGCTTTCAACTCTTGCGGATTCTGGAATCCGCCCACACGCGAACACGATCATGAAAACTGTACACGTCGGCATTCTGGGTCTCGGCACGGTTGGTGCCGGGACCGCTCAAACCCTCCTTCAACAACGCGATCTCATCCGCGCCCGCAGTGGCGTGGATTTGGTGCTCAAACGGGCCGCGGATCTGAATATCGACCGCGATTTCGGCATCGCCTTTCCCGAGGGGGTTTTGACTTCGGATGCCGGGGAGGTGTTGGACGACGCGGAAATCCGCATTGTCATCGAGTTGATTGGCGGTACCGGCATCGCCCGGGAATTCATTTTGCGCGCCTTTGCGGCGGGGAAATCGGTGGTCACCGCCAACAAGGCTCTGCTCGCCGTGCATGGTCCGGAGTTGATTGCCGCGGCCACCGAGGCGGGGGTGGACCTGTATTTCGAGGCGGCGGTTGCCGGTGGCATCCCCATCATCAAATCCTTGCGGGAAGGTCTGGTGGCCAACCCCATTCGCGAAATCCACGGAATTCTCAACGGCACTTGCAATTACATTCTCACCCGCATGGAGCGGGACAAGGTGTCTTTCGACGAAGTCCTGCGGGAGGCCCAGGATTTGGGCTATGCCGAGGCCGAGCCCAGTCTGGACATCGATGGATGGGACACCGCCCACAAAGCCGTGATTCTTGCCCAAATTGCCTATGGCATTCCCATCACCCTGGACGAAGTACCCGTGGGCGGCATCCGCGACATCGATCCCTTGGATGTGGCTTTTGCCGCGGAATTGGGGTATCGCGTGAAGCTTTTGGCCATTTTGCGGCGCTTGGAGAATACCGTGGAAGTGGGCGTGCAACCCGCCTTGTTGCCCGCAACCCATTTGCTCAGCAAGGTTGACATGAGTTTCAATGCCGTACAGGTGAATGGCGCCGTGGTCGGAGAAACCTTGTATTACGGGCGTGGCGCCGGCAGCCTGCCCACCGCCAGCGCCGTGGTGGCGGATGTGGTGGACGTTGCCCTCAACATTGCCAGTGGCGCCGCCGACCGGATTCCACTGCAGTGGGCGCCCAATCCGCCGCCGCAATTGCTGCCCGTGGGCGAGCGCATGGAGCGTTCGTATTTGCGTTTGCCGCTTCGCGACCGGCCCGGCACCTTGGCCAAGGTGGCCAAAGTGTTGGGCGACCGCGGCATTACCATTACCGCGCTCATGCAAAAAGAAGCCCATCAGGCCCATGAATTCATTCCCGTGGTGGTGCTCACCGGCGAGGCCCGCATGGCCGACATCTCCCGGGCGCTGGACGAGCTGGCGGCCATGTCGGATGTGGGCGAAGGCATTGTGCGGTACCGCGTGGAGGAGCTGAGTTCTTGAGGGAATTTCTCTCATGAAAAAAGTGATTTTGATGGTGGATGCCGCCGCCGACTTCCCCAGCCCGGCCTTGCGGGATCAAACCCCGCTTGAAACCGCCCGTTGTCCCCACGCCCGCGCTTTGGCCAGGGAGGGGAGGGGAGGCGCCCTGAAGTTTACCGCCCGTCAATCTTCCCATTCCATGTCCATGCTGGGCCAGGTGTATCGGGGGGAGGGGGTGGCCTTGGACCGCGTGCGCTGGGGGCCGCTGGCGGGACGATCCCTGGGATGGGACCCGGATTCCTCAAGATTTCGGACCTTGGGTCATTTCGTGACCTGTGTGGACGATGTGATCACCTGCGCGGCGTTTCCCCATGCCTTGAGCGAGCAAAACGCATTGTTGGAGGCCCTGCGGGATGCCCTGCGCTCGGAATTGTCCCCCACGGTTGAACTGGCGTCTTTTGGCAAGGGCCGCTTTGTGGTGGACCTTCCCTTGTTGGACCTTGGGAACCTCGACAGCCTGACCCCCGCGGATGTGGTGGGGAAATCCATGGCCAAACTCCGCCGCCGCCTGCCCGCGCCCTTGGAAACCGTGCACCGGGTGGCGGAAGAAGTCCTGGGCACGCATGCCATCAATCAGGTCCGCCTC
Source organism: PVC group bacterium (assembly GCA_003565815.1). GTDB lineage: Bacteria > Verrucomicrobiota > Kiritimatiellia > SS1-B-03-39 > UBA6053 > PXAS01. Next base: position 2,814 of record PXAS01000028.1, on the reverse strand, counting down.
GATCTCGGCGAAAATCCCTTGAACGGCATTTGGATGTGGAGCGGCGGATCCCTCTCCGGCGTCAACCGGCATCCCGAAGCGCATCGCAAGGCCTTGGTCAGTTGCGAGCCCTTGGCGTTGGGATTGGCCAAGGCCTTGGGCCTTGAGGCGTTGGACATGGAAAATCCCTATGGATTGAACCGGATCGACGCCGCCTTTGACGTGGGTGCGTTTTTGGAGATGACGGGGCGTTGTGATGAAATCACGGTGTGGATTCCGGCCCCGTTTTTACGGGATCAGGCGGAAGGACCCGAAGAAAAGGTTCGACGTTTGGATGCAATCGACTATTATGTCACCGGTCCGATCCGCGCCATTTTGGAGGATCAGCCCTCCGCCCGCCTTTTGCTGATGTCCGCCGGCGTGCGCAATCGGGGACTCCCGGAAAAAGGCCGCGCCCCTTTCGTGCTTTGGGGGGACGGCGTTCCGGCGGACGAGACCCAAGGCTGGCACGAACGCGATGCCCTGCGCGGGGCATTGGGCGTGCCCAAATTCGCAAATTTATTGGAAACCTTAAGGAGAACATGAAACCTTTGCTTGTACAAAAATATGGAGGAAGTTCGGTCGCGGACGCGGAATGCATGCGTCGGGTGGCCGACCGCATTCGCAGTGATTATGAAAATGGCAACGACGTGGTCGTGGTGGTCAGCGCCATGGGCAAATCCACGGACAAATTGATTGCCCTGGCCCGGGAGGTTCACGCCGACCCCAATGACCGTGAATATGATCAACTGCTGTCCACCGGCGAACAAATTTCCATCAGCATTCTCGCCATGGCCCTGCACCATTTGGGCGTGAAAGCCGTGTCCATGACCGGCGCCCAGGCGGGGATTCGCACGGATGCATCCCATACCAAGGCGAAAATCACCGGCATTGATCCGGTGCGCGTCCGCGAAAAGCTCGACCAGGGGCATGTGGTCATCGTCGCCGGATTCCAAGGCATGAACCCGGCTTCGGACGTGGCCACCCTGGGCCGCGGCGGGTCGGATTTGACCGCCGTGGCCATGGCCGCCGCTCTCAAAGCCGACCGGTGCCAGATTTTCACCGACGTGGACGGGGTCTACACCGCCGATCCCCGGGTGGTGCCCAATGCCCGCAAGCTTGACGCGATCGCATTCGACGAGATGTTGGAACTCGCGTCCCTCGGGGCCAAAGTATTGCAGTCCCGTTCAGTGGAATTCGCCAAAAAATACGGGGTCCCTTTGGAAGTGCTGACCAGTTTTGAACGTAAACCCGGAACCATCGTAAAGGAAATATCGGATATGGAAGATGTACTTGTGCGCGGCGTGGCCGCAGATAAAAATCAGGCAAAAGTGACTTTGCGCGGACTCCAGGACACCCCCGGGGTCGCGGCCCGCCTTTTTCAAGCCGTCGCGGAAGCGGGCGTGAATGTGGACATCATTGTGCAAAACATCAGTGAAGAAGGTCATACGGATATTTCCTTCACCGTCCCCCGTGACGATGTGGCGGACGTGCGGGAATGCATCCAAAATCTACAGGGTATTCATTTCCGGCAGGATTTGTATGACGACAGCATCGCGAAAGTGACCCTCGTGGGCGTGGGCATGCGTTCCCACACCGGAATCGCCTCCCGCATGTTCCAGGTGCTGGCCTCGCGCAACATCAACATTCAAATGATTTCCACTTCCGAGATCCGGGTGTCCGTGGTGATCGACCAGGCCGATTCGGATGCGGCCTGCAAAGCCCTGCACGCCGAGTTTGAATTGGACAAGGATCCGATTCAGGTTTCCGCCCAGGAACCCGCCCCATGAAGACCGCGCCGGTTTGTCTGTACGACACCACCCTGCGCGACGGTGCGCAGGGGAAGGGAATTTCCTTTTCGCCGGGCGGCAAACTGAAGGTGGCCAAGGCTCTGGATGCCTTTGGCATCGATCTCATCGAGGGCGGCTACGCGGCCAGCAACCCCAAGGACGTGGCCTTTTTCACCGATGTGAAGCGCTTGGAACTGAAACACGCCCGCATTGCCGCCTTCGGCAGTACCCGCCGGGCCCGGCTGTCCCCCGCCGACGATGCCGGTTGCGCCGCGCTTTTGGCCGCCGATACCCCCGTGTGTACGATTTTCGGCAAATCCTGGACCTTGCATGTCACCGAGGTGTTGCGGACCACCGAAGACGAAAACGTGGCCATGATCGCGGACACCGTGGATTGGCTGCGTCAGCATGACCGGGAAGTCGTTTACGACGCGGAGCATTTTTTCGACGGGTACAAGGACAATCCCGAATACGCGCTGCGCACCTTGGCCGCCGCCAGGGACGCCGGGGCCTCCGTGCTGGTGCTGTGCGACACCAATGGCGGCACCTTGCCCCACGAAGTGTATGCCATCACCTCCGCCGTGGAAAAAGCGCTCGACTTTCCCATCGGCATTCACGCCCACAACGATGGCGGATGCGGCGTGGCCAACAGCCTCGAAGCCATCCGGGCCGGCGCCGTGCACCTGCAGGGCACCATCAACGGCTACGGCGAACGTTGCGGAAACGCGGATTTGGTGCCCGTGATTGCCAATCTCAAACTGAAGCTTGGGGCCGCGTTCGCCGCCGATCTTCCCATGGAAAAGCTCACCGAATTGTCCATGGCGGTCCACGAACTGGCCAACCAGCGCCCCAATCCCAAAGCGCCCTTTGTGGGCGACCATGCCTTTGCCCACAAGGCGGGGATGCATGTGGACGGGGTCCGCAAGGTGGCACACAGCTTCGAACACGTCCCCCCCGAATCCGTGGGCAATGGCCGACACGTGCTCATTTCCGAACTCGCGGGCGG
>PXAS01000281.1 GCA_003565815.1 PVC group bacterium | reverse complement strand
GGGAGAAAAGAAATCATGCGATTCATTGGGGAAAGGATACCCCCGCGAGTTCATTTGACCAGAAAAATCCGTCGAAAGTCGGCGGGCACATACGCCATTCGGCTTTCGCTTGCCACACGGCGGAGCCACCATTGACGCCGAGGAATCCCATCGGGATGAACGCGGGCGCTATGTCACCGGGATTTTGAAACGGGCGCCCGTCACGTTTGGCACCGAAATACGCATGATGCTCGACTGCGTCAGTAAAGAATTCCAAAACATCCCCCTGGCAAAAGACCGAGCCTCGTTAGCGTTTGGTTTGTGGGCTTAGGCGGATCCCCTTCCGGATAAACGTGGGGGTATCCAGGTCCGTGCCTTCCACGATGGTCGGTTCCGCCCCTTTGAAGCGCCCGCGCGTATTCGCATTGGCGCCCAGATCGATTTCCCCCTGCACCAATTTGGGGTCGGCAGGCGGATTCTCCGCGTCCGCGGCCGCATCCCCCCCTGCGTTGCCCGCCACCCGATTCACCACTTCCAAGGCCACGGCCCGCTCCGACCACCGCTCCGCAACCATGGCCACCAGGGCCAGATGACTGCCGAAGCGCTCGTCCTGGGCCACGCCGATCTTCAACTCGGCGTCGGAACGCAACACGGAACGAATTTCCGCGCTGATGAGTTCCAGTTCGCGCACGGTGGTTTTTGGGCCGCACAAAATGCCGACCACCACGCCGCCACTGTGCGCCAACAGGCTGCCCTTGTCAATCAACTGATGGGAAAACAACATGTCCAGGGCATCCGGCAAACGGTCATCGCCATCGGACGAAACCGCCACCAGGCGGCAATATCCATCCGCGCGTTGCATCACCTGAATGATATCCTGAATCGTCAACGGCAACAACCATCCGGTGCGCAACAGGACCGCCAACCCGCCCAGGGCCCGACTGATTTCCAGGCCGCATCGGCTGATCAAACGCTGGAGGGTCATGTCATTGTCCTCCCGCAGGACATCCAACGGAAACAGCGTCACCGCCTGACAATGTTCGCGAAAATGCGCCAGGGCGGCGTCGGCGGCGTGACGGCGATGACCGCCTTCCGCCTCCATGGGCCGCACCACCGCCGCCAGCACCACGCACCCCAGGTCGCGGGCCCTTTCCGCCAAATAGGGGCCAACCCCGCCACAAGTCCCGCCCCCCAGACCGCCCACCAAAATCACCACCCGCATGTCGCGCAACAGATCGACCAGTTCCTCGTCCTGGGCCTCGGCGCATTCACGGGCCAAATCCGGATTGCTGCCCGTGCCGAGGCCGCCCGTCTTTCCCTCGCCGATCAGGAGTTTGTTCTCAAATTTGCAGGCCTCCAACGCCTGCGCATCGGTGTCGATGGCCGCATAATGAAGTTCCGGCACCCGGCGCGGCAAATGGGCGATCAGTTGCATGCCCGCATTGCCCAGGGCAAGAAACAAAATCCGCAGGGGATCGCGGGGCGCATCGGGGTCGAAAGCGGTGGCGGGCGTGCTCATTCGAGGGGTCAGGCTTTCAAAAAGAGGGTTTTGAAAATATTCTTGATCGAAAATCCGCGACTGGTGGCGCCGGGATTTCTCATCGCGTATTTGAGCATCCCCACCGTGGCCGCGTATTCGGGGGATTCTCCGGGCATGGCCAAACCCGTCACCTCTTTGGGCAACCCGATATGACAAGGCATTTCAAAAACCCGGGAGGCCAATTCCGTCGCCCGGGCCATGCGGGCGCCCCCCCCCGTCAACACCACCCCGGCGCTGAAGCGTCGGCGCAGCGATTCCTTGCCGATATCGGACTTCACCAATTCGAAAATTTCCTGCATGCGGGCATGCATAATCGTATTGAGGTCGCGCAACTGGATTTCCCGCACCGGATAGCCGCTTTCCGGGGTAATGGGAATTTTGCGATCCCGCGCCCCCAAATCGATCATGGCCGCGCCATGCTTTCGCTTCAGGCGTTCCGCCTGGCCGCCGGAAAGGTTGAGACCCAGGGAAATGTCATTGGTCACGTGATCGCCGCCCACGGCGATCGAACCCGCCCGGGCGATGATCTGTTCCGAATAGAGCACATAGTCGGTGGTGCCCGCCCCCAAATCGATGACAATCGCCCCGCCCTCCTTTTGCTGCCGGGACAGCACCGCCAAGGCCGAACAAAGTCCGCCAAACGCGGCGTCCGCCACTTCCACCGCCGCCTCCTCGGCCACATGCACGAGATTGCGCACCCGATTGCGCACCCCATAGAGAATCAACATGTCCAGCGAAAGCCTGGAGCCGATCATGCCGTCCGGATTCACGACCCGGGGCTGATCGTCGATATAAAAATGCTGATAAATACTGTGCAGGATTTCATGATCGGGCGGAAGATTCACCGCCCGCGCGTTTTCCATGACATCGTCCATGTCCTCGCGCTGGATGACCCGGTTTTCGGACAGCACCGTCACCGTGCCCCGGTTGATCAGTTGCCGGATATGGCCGCCGCTGAACACCAGCATCACGTCCTGAATGGAGACTTGGGCATTGTTTTCCGCCTCCTGGATCGCGCTTTTCACGCAGGCCAGGGCATTGTCGAAATCTATGACCTCGCTTTTCCGGATGCCGCGCGAAGGAACCGCCCCCACACCGGTAATCATCAAATGACCGTCCTCGCGGGGTTCGGCCACCAACACGCGGACTTCCGAGGTGCCAATTTCCAAAACGGCAATGGGATGACTCATGAACGGAACCCTTCCGGAGAAAACGCTTGGCTCATCATATGACGCATCAATTGGCTCCTATGTGGTTGGGACCGGAAGGCAAAATACTGATTTCGGACCGGGGGGGATCCAAGCGCTGGTTTTCATCCAGAATCCGGGTGGCTCTTTCCAGACGGGTCCGGGCGTCCCCCTCCACCGGCAATAAAACCTTGATGCCGTTGCGCAAGCGGAACTCCAAGAAATCGGGATGCCGGACATGCACCTGCAGGACCTCGAAAAGCTCCCGTTTCAGCGCCGGCATTTCCCGCAGGCGGGCCAAAAGCTCCAGGGCCGGCCCCGTGTTCCATTTGTCCGAAATATTATCCCCAAGCGTCGCGTCATCCGGCGTACCCAACAGCAAGGGCAGATGCTGATCCCGCACGCTTTTGCGAATGAGGAATCCCTCCGCGTCCACCAGCCAGCTCATGTTCCCGTCCACTTGCCCCATGCGGGCAATCGGCACCCGTTCGTTGATGATGATTTCCAAGCTGTCGGGCAATTTCCGGCGCACCACCGCCCGCCGGACGATCGGATGGGATTCCAGCTCGACGCGCACATCGTTCAAGCTGATTTGGAACAAATTCTCATTCAGCGTCACCCCCGACCATGCCACGAACAAAGATTCGGAAATGACCCCGTCGGTGCGGGCTTCGACGCGTTGCAGATTGAATCTGTCGTTTTCGGTGAACAGCAACCGACCCAGCCAGCCCACGCCCAACCACATGCCCCATGCGATCACCAGAACACAAAGCCCCGTCACCACGATGGCCACCACGGGGGGCATGGCCAAACCCGCGGGTGCCGCGGAGGCTTTGGCGTTCACCTGCAAGAGGCCGCCGGAAATCGTTTTGGATTTCCTGCGTTTCACGCGTTGGGATTTCGGGGCGCCTTTTTTCATGGGGAAGTCGTTTCCGTCTCCATACATTCACTTTCGGATTCAGCCATATTCATAATACGGGCACAGAGGGTGGCAAAGTCCATGCCCGCCGCCGCCGCCGCTTTCGGCAGCAAACTGGTGGCGGTAAAGCCCGGCAAGGGGTTTAACTCAAGAATAACGGGCTGTCCATCATCTGTCACTCGAAAATCGACGCGACCCAGATGTCGCCCCCCCAAAACCGCGTAGGCACGGCGGGCGAGGGCGTTGATTTTTTCCACCCACGCCTCTGGAAACGGGGCCGGCACCAGGTAACGGGTGTCGTTCCGCTCATATTTGGCATGATAATCATAGGCGCCGGCCGCAGGGACGATTTCAATGAGCGGCAGGGGATCCCGCCCCAAAAAACCGACCGTGCATTCCCGCCCCGGCACATAGGCTTCCACCAAAACCCGGCTTCCGTGAACAAAGGTCCGGGCCAGGGCCTCGTCCAATTGGCCGGCCTCCCGCACGATTTCCACGCCAATGCTCGACCCCTGCCTTGGCGCCTTCAACACCACGGGCAAGGGCAAACCGGGCCGCCGTCCCCGGGTGATCATTTCATGCGCCGCCACCGGGAGTCCATTGGCGGCAAGCAACGCATGGGAGATTTCCTTGTCAAAACTCCGCGGCATTTCCCAACTGCGCCCCCCCACATACGGCAGGTCCAACTCTTCCAAGCGCCTTTGCACCATGCCATCCTCGCCGAATTCGCCGTGCAAAACCGGAAACACCGCCTCCACGTGCGACGGCAGGGTAAAATCCATGCGCCGCACATCCACCTCGTCCACCCTGTAGCCGAAATCGCGCAATCCCGCCGCCACCGCCGCGCCGGAGCGCAGGGACACCTCCCGTTCGGCGCCGGGGCCGCCTTTGAGGACAGCCACGTGTTGAAAGCGTTCAGGCATGGGAAACCTCTTTTTCTTTGAGTTGTGCCAGGATCATGGGCACCACCATAAGGATATCTCCGGCACCGACAACCATGAAAATGTCTTCCGGACCCAATTCTTTCATGACCGCCTCCACCAGCTCCGGGCGGGCGGGATGATAGCGCACCGCCAAAGCCGGGTTCCGTTTCCGGCAACACACCGCCAGCGCATCGGAATCCACCCCGCGATCGCGCCCTTCCGAGGCCGCGTACACGGGCAGCAAATGCAAGGCGTCCACGCCCCGGAACGCATCCGCAAAGCCCTCCAGCAAATGCCGGGTGCGGCTGTAGCGATGCGGCTGAAACGCCGCCACCACCCGGCGTCCGCCCAAAGCCCGCACCGAATCCATCAACGCCCGCACCTCCGTGGGATGGTGGGCATAATCATGGATCACGGTCACCCCCGAAACCTGATGCCGTTCAAAACGCCGCCCCACGGAGACAAAATCGGACAAATCGAAAGCCGACACCCCACAGGCATGGGCCGCCGTCATCGCCAACAAGGCGTTCCACGCCTGATGAAGGCCCGGCAAAGGCAGGCGCACCCCGTGAAGGTTTCCGCCAATCTCCACGTTCATCTCCTGCCCGCCGGGATCACTTTGCGCGGAAAGCAGCTTCGCATCGTTTCCCACCCGAATCACCCGGGGATGATCCGCCGCGATTTCCATCGCCAGCGCATCGTCCGCGCGTACGACCAGCGTGCCGCAACGCGCTGCAAAGGCCCGGTAACAGCGCAACAAGGCCGCCTCCGAGGAAAATCGCTCCACATGATCCCATTCCACATGGGTCAGCACGCCGATCTCAGGGGCGTATTGCACCAAAGTTCCATCGCTTTCATCCGCCTCACAAACAAACAGAGGCGAAGTCCCCGCATCGCCCACGCGACCGGGAAAATCGGTTTCCCCGCCAATGGCATACCCGCAAGCGATCCCCGCTTTGCGCAACAAATGCACCAGCATCGCCGAGGTGGTGGTTTTGCCATGGGCGCCCGCCACCGCCAGGCTCCGCCGTTGCCGAGTGAAGGCCGCCAACACATCCCCGCGGGCAAAGACCGGAACATGACGGGCCCGCAGGGCCGCCACCTCGGGATTGTCCTCCCCCACCGCGGGCGTCCGCACCGCCCATACCACATCCCCATCCAGATGGGCCACCGCATGACCCTGGAAAAACCGCCCTCCCTCCGCTTGAAACGTCTCCGTCAACCGATTTGGCGCCATATCCGAACCGCTCAAATCAAAACCCGCCTGCCGCAGCAACCGGGCCACGCCCGCCATGCCCACGCCGCCCACGCCGATCAAGTGAACCCGTGCGGGCCGAAGCAGCCAATTCGCCGACAAATCAGACATCGGCCGCCGCCTCCTCCACCAAATCCGCCAAACGCGCCGCCGCATCCGTCATGCCCCGCTTGCGAGACGCCGCCCGCATCCGCTGCAACCGTTCCGGCGAGTGCATGCTCCCCTCGAAATAATCCGCCAGCCAGTCCACGCCCAAATCCCGTTCCGCAATCATATCCGCCGCCTTCAAGCGGGAAAATTCCTCCGCATTCGCGGTTTGATGATCCCGGGCCGCATACGGATACGGCACCAGCAACGCGGGAATCCCGAACACACTCAACTCCGCACAGGTGGCCGCCCCCGCGCGGCATACCGCCAAATCGGTTTCATGATACACCCCCGCCATATTGTGCTCAAACGCAGCCACCCGATGCGGGATCCCCGCGTTTTCATAACAGGTCCGAACCGATTCCTCGTCCTCGTGCCCCGTCAAATGGGTGACAAACACGTTCGGTTCCCGTTTGTGCAATTCCCGCACCGCCCTGCGCACGATCAGATTCAAAGCCCGCGCCCCCCGGGATCCCCCCATGCAGAGGATTCGAAAAGGCTCGTCCGGCCCCTTTTCACGCCGCGGCCCCAGAGAAGCCCGGGCCAAATCCTCCCGCAACGGCAACCCCGTGATATGCAAACGGGCCTTGTTCTTCAAGGCATGACGGGTCATTTCAAAACTCGCGGCCACCCGCGTGGCCCGGCGCGCGAAAAAATCCACGGCCTTGCCCGGCACCGCATTCGCCTCGTGCAGCACCACCGGCACGCCCAAATTCAGGGCCGCGCTCACCGGACCCGAACACGCATAACTGCCCATGCCCAGCAAAACGTCCGGCACATCCTTCGACATCGTCTTCACCGAGGCCCGTTTCGCCATCAACAAGCCCCACACGATTTTCGGCACCTGGGACACGCCCCCCTCAAACCCCTTGGCCGGCACCGTATGTCGGGTCCACGGACGGTCCCCCACCGCCTCCGCCTCGATATCCTTGCCCGCCAACCACAAGGTGATCCGATGCCCGCGGGCATGGAGCACCTCCGCGGTGGCAAGACCCGGAAAAATATGCCCGCCGGTTCCCCCGCAGGCCAAGGCGATATGAAGTTGTGGAGATGAGGATTCCATAGACGTCCGACATCATATGCAAGCCACACACAAAGGCAAACCCGATTCACGGTCAACTCACGGCCATCCCGGTCCCTGGCCCAGTCACAAGGCGAATTTCATCCGAAACCGAGAAAGATACGGCTGATTTTTCTAACATCGAAGTCCGACCCCAACGATAATCAAAAATGCCCAACGGATGGCTACGCCGGACAACGGATAAGAAAAATCCACACCTCCCTCGACAGCTTTTTTCCCATTTTCAGGCTTTTCAAGACTACAACCATCCCTTATCCATTATCCATTATCCCTTTTCCCATATCCCGTATCCCGTATCCAAGGCCACCCCTCATGAGACTGAAAAGCCCCGCAAATTCGAAAATCTTGATGACGCCAATCACCCTGGCGGACGGATTGACCGCCCATGCCTGCCCGAAGAGTGGCGGACATTGGATTTCCCACGAAGATTATATGGACTGGCTGAATCAACACGGCGAAACCTTGCCGGAGAAAACCGATTGCGAAGTGGACCTGACCTTCAATGCCAACCAACCCGCGCGGATCTGCCCGGAGTGCGGACGCATTCTCATCAAGTATAAAGTGGGTCACGGCCTGGATTTTGCCGTGGACCATTGTCCCGGCTGCGGGGGCGTGTGGTTGGACCAGAACGAATGGGAGGCCCTGCAACGCAAAAACCTCCACGACGAAATCCACAAAATCTTCTCCACCCACTGGCAAAGCGGCATCCGACAGACGGAACTCCGGGAAAAATTCGGCAAAGTCTACACCAAACGCTTTGGCGCCGAGGCCTACGAAAAACTTCGGGATTTTCACGCATGGCTGCACAAGCGGGAAAATGCAGCGGAAATGCTGGCATACCTCGAAGCCGAAGACCCCTACGCCCTCTGACCCCCTGAAACGGAGAAACCCCAAGCCGGGGGCGCATCTCACAATTGGTGAAACGGTGGACTCATCGTTGTCGAAGCTGTCCACAGCTTTGATATTTGGGCACGAAATTGGGTTCTGCAACTGGGACAGTTGCAGCTACGGCTTAAAAACACCAATTCTGAGATGCGCCCCAAAGCCGGAAAAAGCGGATTTTTTTCTTTCCAAGACCAGCGGGAAGCAGTATAGAAGCCAACCTCAATCACGGTGGGTGTAGCTCAGTTGGTTAGAGCGCCAGTTTGTGGCACTGGAGGCCGCGGGTTCAAATCCCGTCACTCACCCCATTTTACGCCGTCCGAGCAGGACGGCTTTTTATTGGGCAGCCAGGTGGCGCAGGTGGATGCGGCCGCCAGTCCACTGGTGTATTTGAACCTCGGG
>PXAS01000330.1 GCA_003565815.1 PVC group bacterium | reverse complement strand
CTAAAGCGTGAACAGGCTTACGCGCAGGCCGTGGCGGGCGATGAGGAAGGCCACCAGGCAAAAGTCGAACGAGATGATGTGCAACGAAGAGGTCAGGGCCACGAGTTTGGCGTTTTTGCGCGTGGGGCTTCGATGGAAGCAAAGCACGCCAATGGAACCGAACGCCAGCAGGATCAACAGCATCAGATGAAATATCATGGGGAAGTTCAACCGATACCCCACCCAGGCGGTGCAGGCGGTGGCGGCGGCCATGACCCCGAAGACCATCAGCGCGGCCCGGCGCGGTCCCAGGGTTTTGCTGTAGCTGTCGACTTGATCGTGCTCGTCTTCGGGCGGACGCAGTTTGCGGGCGAATTCGAAGGTGAAGGCAATGAAAACCCCGTTGAACGCATAGACGATGAAAATGGGATCGGTTTCCCAGAACCAGCGTCCGGTGGTGACGCTCCAGATGAGCAGGTCGAATCCGAACATGATGGTGGTGTGGGTGACGGCGTAGAGGAAAACGTGCTTGCAGAGCCAGTTGCCAATGAAAAATTCGCGGTACATCAACAGGGACCAGCCCAGGACCAGCAGCCAGGTCAGCAGGGCCGCGGGGCCGGCGATGAAAGCGATGAGCGCTTCCAAGGCGATGGCGAGCAAGCCGAGGCGCCACAGATCCCGGTAACGGAACACGCCGCGCGAGAGGAGCCGGTCGGGGTAAGCGGCCACGTCTTTTTCACGATCCTTGTGCTCGTCGAAGACGCGCAGATGGAAAAACAAACAAAGCAACATGAAGAAATTGAGCCAGGATATCGCGTTGTACACCATGGGACCGTCCCCCGCGGTCACGGTTTGGGCGAGAAACTGATTGGCGCTGAAGTACGAAAAGATGAGGATGCCGTGCTGCGCCAACGGAAAACGCTGGCGTAGATAGAGGCGCAGTCGTTTGAACCAAGGCAACGCCCGAAGGCGGGCGAACTCGGCATCATCCGCGGACCGGGTTTCGTTGTGCGGGTCCCATGCGCCGTGGGAAGTATTGTTGGAGGTTGGCATGATGAAAGCATTTTAGATGGCGGCGGTGGCCGGAATGCGGCCGGCTTGCAAAGGTTCGGATTCGGGGAGGATGAGTTGCATGGTCAGGAAGCGGGGATTTTCTTGATGGCGGTTTTCATGAGGGGATATAGCAGCAAGAGGCCAACGGCAAAGCCCTTCTGTTCGTAGAGAACCAAGACGCCCGCCTGCAGGGGGATCAACAGAGAGAGAAACGCTCCGATATGCCGGGGGCGGACCGCGCCCAGGCGGCGAATGTCCATGACGGGTTTCAGGCTGAGCATGAGCAAGAAGATGCCGGGGACGACGGCCCACGCGCTTACGTGGGGGAGGGGAGAGTAGACTTCCAGCCACGAAAATCCCAGCCATAGCCATAAGGGAATCAACCAAGGGAGCCGGGTGTGGCTTTCGGGGAGGTGTTCGCGTTCCGCCAGGCGGGTGACCAGAAAGATAAAGCCGAACCACATCAGGGCCGCGATCAAGATTTGAGGGGACAGGCCCTTTAAAAACAAGGGGGACAGACCTCGCAAAAATCCGGCCCCGATGAGCAGGGACAGGCCCCGGCAGGAGGCCATGAGCAGTCCGCCCGCCAAGGGGGAGTGTTTTTTGAGCAAAGTATAGGCGGTGACGCAGGCCAGCAGAAGGACCATGCCGGGGGTAGGTAGGAGGGCGAGGGCGGCGCCGGCGAGCAAGAGGCAGAGGCCTTTCGCTTGGGGAAGCGGGATTTGCCCGGAGGGCAGGGGGCGTTCGGGACGATGGAGGCGGTCTTCTTCCAGATCCGCGAGATCGTTGAAGGTCATGCCGAAAAGATAGGCCAGGCAAACGGCGGCCACGGGACCCGGGGTTTGGGAAAAAGGAATGCCGGCCAAAGCCGCGCCCGCCAATACGTCCCCGGGAACGGTCAGCACATTGGGCAGACGCAGGAATTTCAACCAGGGAAGAATGCGTGAAAACATGAATAAAATGGTACTCGGGGCGGGAGTCGAACCCGCACGCCCTTGCGGGCACCAGCCCCTCAAGCTGGCGTGTCTGCCATTCCACCACCCGAGCACGGAAAGGTTGAACGAAATCGATGTCCATGCGTCTAACCTCTTTTGCCCCGCTTTGGCAAGTAAAAATCTTCATTCGTTTTCAAGAAAAATACTTTTTTCTTGGGAAATGATTCGACAACGGCGCGAAAAACCTGCACAATCCGCGCCTTTCACCATTAAAAGGAGTACCATGAAGTATCGTATTTTCGCCGCGACCGCGGCCATTGCGTTCAGCGCACAAATTTTCGCACAACCCCCCGGGGGCCAGCCCGGCATGGGACAACCCGGCATGGGACAACCCGGCATGGGACAACCTGGCATGGGGCGGCCACAGGCCCCCGATGAGGAATTGCCCCGTGAAGTCGTGGAGACGCTCACCTACCATCAGGGCTATCGTTTGGCGAGCAACATTCAGCAGGCCGCGCCGGAAGCGGAGCGGGAACCCATTTTCAACGGACTGCGCTCGGTCTTGTCCGGCGAACAGCCCAACGAGGAAATGATCGCGTATTTCCAAAGTCCCTTTTTCCAGGGATCGCAAATGGCCCAGCAGGCGGCCCAGCAGGGGATGGACGCCGGTGAAGTGCTCCAAGGCATTTCCGATGCCCTGGCGGATTTTCCCGCCCGCCACGAGGAAGAAGAAGTCGAGGCGGCCATGCAAACGCTGCAAACCTACATGATGACCATGCAGCAAGCCATGCAGGCGGGTCAGCAACCCGACGCCGAGCCCCCCGAAGCGGAACTGGGGATCATCAGTTATCAACAGGGCCGTGAATTGGCGGGGCAAGTGTCCGCGGGCTTGGAAGACGCGGAAACCGCCAGATTCGTGGAAGGCTTTCAGGCGGCGATCGATGATGAACTCGATCCGGCGCGGCAGGGCTATTTCCAGGGATATCAGATCGGCGGACAGCTCCTGCAACAGGGCGCCGACCCGGACAAATTGATTCAAGCCATCACGGATGTGCTCGAGGGCAACGCCCCCGCATACAGCGAAGAGCAGATTCAGAGCGCGATGGAGACCTTGCAGCAGATGCAACAGCAACAGCAGTCCCAACAACAGCAGTCCCAACAGCGGCAAATGCAGGCCATGCAGGAACAGGCCGAGCAGAATCAGGCCGCGGGTGAAGACTTTTTGCGTGAAAACGCCGCGCGGGATGAAGTGGTCACGACACTGAGTGGCCTGCAGTATGAAGTCCTGGAAGAAGGCGACGGCGACAAGCCGGAAGCCGAGGACATCGTCACGGTCCATTATACAGGCCGTTTGCTCGACGGCACCGTGTTCGACAGTTCCGTGGAACGGGGTGAGCCGACGGAATTCCCCTTGAATCGCGTGATTCCCGGCTGGACCGAAGGCCTGCAACTGATGTCTCCCGGGGCCAAATACCGGTTCTGGATCCCCGCCAATCTGGCATACGGGATGCAGGCTCCCCCTGCCATCGGACCCAACCAGGTGTTGGACTTCGAAGTGGAGTTGATCAAAGTCGGCGAGTAAATCGCGCTTTGAAACCCTTGCAAAGGTCCCCGAAGCGATTCGGGGACCTTTTTATTTGAAAATCGCACTATCCAGTTGACGGAAGCCTGCCCTTCACGTACTGGAGACAATCCCAATTTTCCCAATTTTTCCCAACCCCACCCATTCCTATGAACATTGAGATTGAAGAACTTTCCCCTTGCCGCCGCAAATTGAGCATCACCGTGCCCGCCGAAGAGGTGACGAGTGAATACAACGAGGCGCTGAAATCCTGGATCAAACACGCCAACATTCCCGGATTTCGTCCCGGACGTGCCCCGGCGCACTTGGTCAAGGCTCGCCACAACAAGGATATCGTGGAGCGTTTGCGCGATCATTTGCTGCCCAAAAGTTATCGCGAAGCCATCGATACCCACAAGCTGGAAGTGGTGCAAATCGTGGACATGGACGAAGAGATCGGCGTGAAAGTCGGGGAGGACATGAGCTATTCCATCACCGTGGATATCAAAGAAGACTTTGCCTTGCCGGATTACAAAGGCATTGCGCTGAAAAAACAAGCCGCCGAAGTGGACGACGAGGAAGTGGACAAGCAAGTTGACGAGTTGCGCGAACAACGGGCCACCTTCGAAGACATTGACGACCGCCCCCTCTGCCGCGGCGACATGGCCCAAATCGATTTCACGGCCAGCATGGACGGTGCGCCGCTCATTGAAGCCGTACCCGAGGCCGTGGGCCTGGACAAGGGCGAGGACTTTTGGATTCAAGCCGATGAAAACGCCTTCATCCCCGAATTGGGCGAGGGGCTGGCCGGCATGAACATTGGCGACAGCACCGATATCAAGGTCAAATTCGACGACAAATTCGCGGTGGAGGCCCTGCGGGGCAAGGAAGTTGATTTCAATGTGACCGTGAAAAACATTCGCGGTCGGGTTTTGCCCGAACTTGTCGGGGAATTCCTCGAATCCTTCCAAGTGAAAGACGAGGACGAGTTGCGCACCAAGATTCGCGACAGCATCCAGTCGCAGAAAGACCAGGCCGAGCAGAGCCGTTTGCGGCGTGAGATCGAAAAATTCCTTTTGGAGAACACCACCCTGGAATTGCCCGAAAGCGCGGTGAACGAAGCCGCCGACCGCCAGATCCGCCGCATCATCAACGACATGAGCCAGCAGGGTGTCCCCGAAGACAAGATCATTGAGGAAAAGGACTCCATCGTGGAGGCCGCCAAAGGCAGCGCCGCCAATTCGGTGAAACTTCGGTACATCCTTTTGAAAATCGCCAACGAGGAAAACATCACCGTCAGCGACGCCGATCTCAAGCGGGAAATGTCCATGATGGCCTATGCGTATGGCATGAAGCCCGCCGAGTTGGAAAAAGAATTGGGCGACAACGATGCCAAGGAGGAATTCCGCGGCGACATTCTCATGCGCAATACCCTGCAGCAACTTTTTGACCTCGCCACCATCAGCGAGTAAACTCACTTTCACCCCACATCGCTTCCAAAGGAGCAACGATGAACGAACAAGCTTATATTCCCAATCCCATTGTCATCGAACAAACCGCGCGCGGCGAACGCCAGTACGACATCTATTCCCGCCTGCTCAAGGACCGGATCATCTTTCTGGGCACCGAAGTCAACGACGTGGTGGCCAACCTGATCATTGCGCAGCTTTTGTTTTTGCAAAGCGACGATCCCGATAAAGATGTGAATATCTACATCAACTCGCCCGGAGGATCGGTGACCGCCGGCATGGGGATTTACGACACCATGAAATTCCTCAAGTGCGATATTTCCACCTACTGCGTGGGACAGGCCGCGAGCATGGGGGCGTTTTTGTTGTCCGCCGGCACCCCCGGCAAACGCTACGCCCTGCCCAACGCCCGTATCATGATTCACCAACCCTGGGGCGGCTTTCAAGGCCAAGCCACGGACATCGACATTCATGCCAAGGAAATCCTGCGCTTGAAAGACCGCCTGAACCATTTGATGGCCGAACACTGCAAACGCGACGTCGCCGAAATTGCCCGCGACACCGAGCGCGATAATTTTCTCTCCGCCGAACAGGCCAAATCCTATGGCCTGGTTGATCACGTTGTGACGAAATCCACCGAAAAATAATTTTATTATGTCAGCCAAAACCGAAGAAGCCCGTTGCTCATTCTGCGGGAAAACCCAAAGTGAAGTCAACCGATTGATTGCCGGACCCGGCGTGCAGATTTGCGACCAGTGCGTAGAACTCTGCACCTCCCTGATCGAACGGGAATCCGCCAGTGAAAAAGGCGTGCCGGCCCGCTTGCGCGTGCCCAAGCCCCACGAAATCGTGGCCATGTTGGACGAACATGTCATTGGTCAGGAACAAGCCAAGAAGATCCTCGCGGTGGCGGTGCACAATCATTACAAGCGGCTCAAGGACGCGGACCGTCGCGGTCAGGTGTCCAGTTCGGATCCCTATCATGACGTGGAGATCGAGAAGAGCAACATTCTCATGATCGGCCCCACCGGCAGCGGCAAAACGTTTCTCGCCAAAACCCTGGCACAATTTCTCGACGTGCCCTTCAGCATTGCCGACGCCACCACGCTGACCGAGGCGGGCTATGTGGGCGAGGATGTGGAGAACATTTTGTTGCGGCTCCTGCAATCCGCCGACTTCAATGTGGAGCGGGCCGAACGCGGCATCATTTACATCGATGAAATCGACAAGATCGGACGACGCACCGAGAACGTGTCCATCACCCGGGACGTGTCCGGGGAAGGCGTGCAGCAGGCCCTGCTGAAAATCATGGAAGGCACCATTGCCAACGTGCCGCCGCAGGGCGGACGCAAGCACCCCCAGCAGGAATACATCAAGCTCAACACCGAGAAAATCCTCTTCGTTTGTGGCGGCGCGTTTGTCGGCATGGAGGAAGTGGTCAAGCGCCGGAAAGGCAAAGGCGTGATGGGCTACAACAGCAAAGTGCCCAAAGGCGAGGGCGGGTTGACCGGGGAGACCGTCATTGAACCGCATGACCTTGTCAAATTCGGACTCATCCCCGAATTCGTGGGGCGTCTGCCCGTGGTGGCGGTGCTCAACGAACTCAGCGAATCCGATCTCATGCAGATTCTCACCCAGCCGAAAAACGCCATGGTCAAGCAGTTTGCCAAACTCTTGGCGATGGACGGGGTGGATTTGAGTTTCACGGATTCGGCGCTCAAGGAAATCGCCAGGGTGGCGCATACCCGCGGCACCGGCGCCCGCGGTCTGCGGGCCATTCTCGAACGGGTGATGCTCGACATCATGTACGAAATCCCCATGCAGACCGAAGCCAAAAAAGAATACCGCATCAGCAAAACCACGGTCGCCTCCAAACTCGCGGCCATGGAAATCGCCGACGACCATCGGCGGATCGCGTAAATCCTACCACGGATTGGCACGGTTTTTCACGGATCTTGGGGGGAAGGACAACCACTGAGCACACTGATGGGCACTGATGCTTGGGTTGTGGATGGGTTTTGAGGAAAGGAACCACGGATGGGCACGGATTTTCAGGGATCTTGGTGGGAAGGATAACCACTGACCACACTGATGGGCACTGATGCTTGGGTTGTGGATGGGTTGTGGAACCATGGAACCGTGTGGATTGCTGACGTTCCCGGCTTGCCATTTTGTGTGAGCCTGTTATCTTCCCGCCTCTTTCATCCGAAAGATTTACAACCATTTTACAGGAGTTTTCCCATGAGCCAAAAACATGCATCCGCGAATGACGCGCACGAAAAGGACCCGGAAAAAACCAAGGACAAGGCCAAGGAGGTCGACCGGCAAGATTCCAAGCACAGTGACCAAGAAACCGGGCGCGAAAAAACGGTGGGGAGGGAATCCGACCGGAATCAAGCCAAACAACAACCGGAGGTGGCCGAGCCGGAAGTGCTGGAGCCTTTTGATTCGCAGGAAGAGGAGGCCGCGCCCGAGCCGACCCCTGATCCCGCGGAGGAGTTGAAGGGTCAACTGTTGCGCCTGCGCGCGGATTTCGAGAATTTCCGCAAACGGACCCGCCGTGAAAAAGAGGAATGGACCATCCGCTCGTTGGAACACGTTTGCGGCGATTTGCTCACGGTGCTGGACCACTTTGAACTCGGCTTGAAAAATGCCGAGGACCTGAACGTCGCTCCGGAGGTGATCAAGGGCTTTGCGTTGGTGAATGACCAATTGAAATCGGTGCTGGGCAAATACGGACTGAGTCCGGTGAATGCGGAAGAAGCTTTTGATCCGAATCTGCATGAAGCCATTTCGTATGTGGCTTCCCCGGAAGTGCCCGCGGACCATATTCTGGCGATGACCCGCCGGGGATACAAACTGGGGGAGCGACTGTTGCGCCCGGCCCAGGTGGTGGTGTCCCAAGGTCCGCCCGAAGCGGAGGCATCGGAAGCGTCCGCGGAACCGGAGACCCAAGCCGTGTCGGAAGATGCGGATGAAGGCAAAACGGAGGAAAGTTGATGGCGGCCAAAGAGGATTATTACAAAATCCTGGGGGTGTCGAAAGACGCGTCCAAGGAGGAAATCAAAAAAGCCTACCGCAAAATGGCGGTGAAGTATCATCCCGACAAAAATCCGGGGGATACGGCCGCCGAAGAAAAATTCAAGGAAGCCACCGAGGCGTATGAAGTGCTGAGTGACGAGGACAAGCGTCACAAATACGATCAGTTTGGTCATGCCGCGTTTGGTCCGGGTCGCGGTGGCGGCGGGGCCGGCGGATTCGGGGGCGTGGACTTGGAGGAAGCGTTGCGGACCTTCATGGGTGCCTTTGGCGGTGGCGG
>PXAS01000302.1 GCA_003565815.1 PVC group bacterium | reverse complement strand
GCTTGAAACAAGCGCCGGAAAATCATAAAAAAGCCATCCCTGCGGATGGCTTTTTTGTTTGTTCGGACCCGAAAAACGATTACATTCACCTCATGAGTCACTTCAGCGACAGGTTGTATCAGGCGGGATGGGTGATCCGGAAACAAACGCCCGGACACTACTCCGCTTGGTCCCCTACGGGCAAACGCTTTGAATGGGTTTCCGAAAACGGGGACGCCTGCCTAACGGAAATGGAGAGGCAACTTGCCGAAGACGAACGGGCCATCGCTCAAGGAAAATACACCCCCTACCTTGGCACTGCCCGCCTCACCGCGCCGGACTTGGACGGCCGCCCCTCCCTGCTGGCGGAACGAATTGCCCATGATCATTTGGCCAGGGGACACGCGGTGCTCCGGCTCCTCACCGCGCCAGACCCCGCGGGCGACGAGGCCCTCTCCCATTCCGGCGCCTGGCGGGTGGAATCCTTGACGGCCCCCTGGCAATGGAAATCCCCCCCGGGAGGAACCCCGCCCTTTCGGGTCTTGCTATGCGAACATGTGGTCGACGTCCTCCCCAAAGTTGACCGATATCCGCTCTACAAACGAATGGCCGAGACCCTGCATCCGGAAGGTGAGATCTATTTCAGCTTTTTTCAAATGAGCGCTTTGCCGGATGAACCCCTGCGAACGCCGTTCGAAGACGGATACAGGATCCCCCATGGACGCCATCAGCTTTTTATTCGCCCCTACACCCCCGCCATGGTCCAAAGGGAAATCACCGCCCTTCTCAATGGCAACGTGAAAATATTGGCCAATCCTTTTCATGAACTGATCTGTTGCTGGAGACCCCATGCGTAATTTCATCCACACCCTCTTGAGAACCGCGTTGATCCTTTATGGCGCTTCCCTCACGGGTTTCGTCCTCCACGCCGCAACTTGGCATTTTCCCGGAGAGGCGGTGAACGACCTGCCCCGCATGAACCGGGAAACCCTCTTCAACACCTGGAATCCACGGGAATTGGCGCCCGGCGCCTCCCCGCAGACCGACGGACATTATGTGATCTATCGGCACGAGGCCCTGACCTATTACTTCGGGCCGTTCCCCGGGGAAGCCGAGGCCATCGCGGCGGAAAGAGACTTGAACGCCCTCCGCAATGCCCTCATCCAACGGGATGAGAAATTCACCACCAGCCGCGTGGATCGCGTGCGAACGGGACTCGATGACGATGGGGAAGAACCGGGGGAAAGCCCTCCCGCCGATTCCGATGCCGGCCCGGACATCTCACCCATACCGCCTCCGCCGCAAGAAACGGGGGATATGCCCCCGGAAGAGGAAATGCCCGCTGACTCGTCCCCCGGAACCGAATCAAGCCCTTTCCCTGAGGACATTCCGGACGGGGAGATCCTGGATGGAGCAACAGCCGAAACCGAACCTGCGTCCGACGAAACGGAGGCGGGCGCCGAAGGGGAACAGGGCGATCCAGACACCCCGCCCCCTGAAATGGGGTCCGACGCCGACGGGGAACCTTCCGAGGCCGACGCCCCTCCCCCGGAAACAACACCGGGCATCGAAGAAGAAACCGGCAGCCCCCCCGAAGAAGACGGCACGGAACATATGGAGCCCGGGCAGGAAGAGCCCTCCCCCGGTGATCCCGCGGAAGAAGCGGAGGAAGCGGAAGAGCCGGAAATGGAAGAACCCGAGGCGCCAGAAACGCCCGATGCAACCGAAGAAGAGCCCCCCTCCGATGAACCGGAAGTGGAGGAGCCGCCAGAGGAACCGGAAGATCCTGAAGAACCTCAGCCGGAACCTACGCCGGAACCAACGCCTGAGCCCACGCCCATCCCGGATGTGGAAGCGGAGGCGGAACCAAAACCCAAACCCGCCTCAAAACCCGCCTCGAGACCCGCTCTTTTCTGGATCGTAACCCTGTTCATCATGACGATTGCCCTCGTGCTCATCCGGAAAATCGACTGAAAACTCAACTTCTCAACAAGCTCAATCCCTCCGGCGAAAGAAACGCGTCCCGGACCCGGGAGGCGTCGGCATGGTCAATCTCAGCCCGGGCATCCCGCAATCCCGCGTACAATTCCCGCAAACGTCGGAGCGTTGCCGCGGGTCCGTAGGCTTCGGCAATTCGTTCCCGGTTTTGCGCCCGTGTTTCCATGGAAAAACATTGCGGCCATGCGAGATTCAAGTCGTCGACTTGGCCGAGAACCGCTTCCTGGGCGGTTTCGTCCAGCCGTCCGAAATCAATCCGCCCGTCGCGGACCCAGGCGGAACGAATTTGTGACTCGGGCAAAGGCTCGGAAATTCCCATGGCGCTCCTCCAGGACTTCAGGGTGGCAGCGGCTCTGGGCCAAAAGGCTTCGTCCAGCCATTCGACGGGAACGGGGAGGGTCGAATAAAGGGAGTCCAGGCAAACGCCATCGGCCTTGAACCCGGCGGTGATCTCCGGCAAATCGCGACCAAACAAAGGACGCCCCAGAAGAAACGGCTCCAGAAAAGACATGCCAAACCCCTCTCCCACGCTGGTGGTCATGCACAAATCGCTCCAACCGGCCACATCGTCGAAGCTTTTGTCCGCGGCCATGCCCAGTCCGAATTTCACGGGAAGATTCATGGCCGCGGCCAAATCCCGCCAGCGCCGGAACCGGGGCAGTTCGCCCGGATTTTCAGGAATCAATGAGGTCGCGAATTCAAGTTCCCCTCCGGTTTTCGCGGCCCACAACAAAAACTCCCCGAGGTTTTTGCGGCGAATGCATCGACTCAAATACAGCACCCGGCGGGGCGGATCCGCGGGGGGACGCGGCCCCGCGTTTCCGCTCACGGGATTGGGTAACAGCCGCACCGTCTCGCGGGGCACCCCGGCACCGCGCAGGATTTGCGCGTCCCGGGTCTGTAAAACCGCATATCGAATGCGCGGGCCGATGGGATAGAGCCTGCCGGGGAACCCGGGGAGGGTTTCGCGCAGAAGCCGAAGGTTCGCGGGGCGTCCGTCTTCGGCGAAATCATGGGGCTGAAACACCATGGCCGCCCCGGCTTCGGCCATGCGGCAAAGCGTGTCCGTATATACCGGGCTTTTGCCCAAGCTGTGATTGTGCACGTGCCAAATGGCGTCCGCCCCGGCCTCGGCTCGCAATTCGTGAAGGCACGTTTCCACCTCCGTTTCGCGGTGGTCATCCCGATAGGCCAACTCTGGCAAGACGCGAATCCGCACCCCTTCCGGCGCCGGATCCGCGGGCGCTTCGCCGGTGAAAATCACCACGTCCTCCCCCGCCTCCGATAAAATGCGGGCGTGGGCATACATCACCCTCGTCACCCCGCCGCGGCGGAGATGATGGTGGACCATGCCGATCACGCGTGGAATTTCTCCCGGTATTCGGGGATTTCGATCATGGGGGGACGTTCTTCCTCCACGATCTTGAATTCCTGTTGTTCGAAACGCTGCTCGCGACTCTGGAATTGCCGGAGAATTTGGCTGGTCTCCGCTTTCACATCCACCATGTCCAATTGTTCGGCGCGGTTGAGGAAGGCCTGCAGGATGCCAAAGGCCATTTTACCCAAGTCACGGGTGTCCTGATTGCGGTGTACCCGTTTGTCGAGATCGGTTTGCGCGAAGGCGTAGAGGCCCCAGCGGGTATAAACATCAATCAGGTGGGAAATTTCCACGCCGTATCCTATGGGAAAGGCGATTTGCTCCAAAACCTCCCGCCTAACGGCGTATTCGCCCGATAAAGGTTGCATCAGGGCCGTGAGTTCGGGGAAGAAGAGCGAAAACAAGGGGCGGGTCAGGATTTCGGTCACTCGTCCGCCGCCGGAGGGGCGGATGCCCTGCGAAAAGGCAAGCGGACGGTCATAAAATGCCTTCACATACTTGGTTTCCGGCTGATAAATCAATGGAGCCACCAACCCATACACGAAGCGGGAATGGATGTTGGTGATGTCGGCGTCCACGTACACGATGATGTCACCGTTGAGCTGG
Organism: PVC group bacterium; assembly: GCA_003565815.1. Lineage (GTDB taxonomy): Bacteria > Verrucomicrobiota > Kiritimatiellia > SS1-B-03-39 > UBA6053 > PXAS01. The sequence continues at coordinate 4,412 of PXAS01000302.1, read as the reverse complement.
TGAATGGCTTTCCAGAGGTTTTCGCCCTTGCCCCGTTTGAAGCCTTGGGAAGGAAGGATGTCACCGGAAAAATAGGTGTCGGCGCCGTAGGAAGCCGCCACCTCCAACGTGCGGTCCTTGGACCCCGAATCCACCACGGCCAGCTCGTCAATCAGCGGATAGCGGGTCATGAGTTCGGAACGGAAAATCACGATTTCCTTGCCAATGGTTTTTTCCTCGTTCAGGGTGGGGATGCACAGGGAAATCTTCAGCCCCTGCTGCTCCTTTTCCTCCACCAGTTTTTTCAGATCCCAAAAGGTGGAATGATGAAAGGTATTGGATTTCAGCCAGTCGTTGATTTTCATGCCACCGCTCCTTTTTCGTTGTATGCCGGGTCGTCCAGGGCCTGCAAAACGCCCAGGATTTGGGCAATGCCCCGGAACATGGGTTCGATTTCCACTTCCTCGGCCAAGGTGTTGACCTCATGACCCCGGGTAAGACCCAGGGTGACGGCGGGAATGCCCGCGGCAATCAGCGCCGCGAGTTCGGACATGCTCGGGCCGATCTGCGGCTGCAGGTCCAAGGATTCCATCACCCCCCGGCAGGTTTGCACCAGGGGATGGTCGAAACCAATGCCGCCGTGATCGCGCCAGGAAATCTCGTCCAATTCGATCTCCACGCCACTGCGGGCCCGCACCTCTTCGAGAATGAAACGGATCTTTTGGAGAATCATCCCCGCCACTTCATCCGATTCGCTGCGGACTTCAAAACGCAGGCTGGCGTCGCGGGCCAACTGGTGGAAGGTGTTTCCGCCTTCGATGCTGCCAAACACCACCGAGGTCCGCGGACGACTGGGCCGGGGAATTTCAAGAATCCGGTTGATCAGTTCGTTGAGATGGTAAATGGCACCGTGTACCCCAAAACGGGAAAAATCATATTCATCCGGCATCTTCACGCGGATTTCCCCGCGCATCATGGCCACCGCAGTGAAATTCAACCGTCCCAGCGGACAGCCTTCCAAACAGATGGCTTCATCAATTTTTTGTCGGGTGTTTTCCAACAGAAAGCGCAACCCGCCCAAATTTCCGCGCCCCAAACTGCGGGAAACCCCCAACAACAAAAGGTTGTATTGCGGCCGAAACTTCAATTTCTCAAACAACAGCGGCAAACTGGCCAAAACCGCAACCCCGAGACTGTTGTCGCCAATGCCAATGCCCTGCACCCGGTCCGACCCAAGCGACAAGGCATGCGGCTCTTTTGGAGAAAAAACCGTGTCCAAATGGGCCACCACCGCCACGGTGCGGCTGTTGGACGCTCCCGGTAAAAACCCAATGGCGTTGTTCACCTCGTCGGAACTGATGTGATCCAAACCGGATTCGCGAAAACGGTCCAACAAAAACCGCACCCGGGCCTCTTCCCCGAAAGTCGGCGCCGGCGTTTCGGCGGCCATCACCAGATTGGCCAGAAGAATGTCCCGGCACGATTTCACCTCCGCCACCAAATTCAAGGCCGCTTCATCAGGTGCGGAGTCGGTGTCAAATGATCCTGTGCTTGTTTCATGGGTCATAGGCTGATCCTTTGGATTGTGTGGGTGGAATGGGCGGACGGAAATCTTCGGCAATTTCCGTCTTTTTGTTTTTCAGTTTGGGTTTATGTTGCCAAGAATCGTACACGTATTTTTTCATCTGGCAACCCAACGTCACAACCCAAACCTCCCGGAGCGTCTTGAAATGTCCCTGAATATCGGTTTTGTATCCACCCGTTTCGCCGGCACCGACGGGGTGTCCCTGGAAAGCGCCAAATGGGCGGAAATCCTCTGGGAATCCAAACATGTTTCGCATTGGTATGCCGGACAACTCGACCGAAATCCCGGCGTAAGCATGCTGGTGCCAGAAGCTTACTTCAAGCACGAGGAAAATGAATGGATCAATGCCCGCATCTGGGGCGTCACCCGCCGGGACCCGGAAGTGAGCAAAAGAATTCGCCGCATGTCAGAGTTTTTGAAAGGCACGCTCTACGATTTTGTAGCGCGCTTTCAAATTGACCTGTTAATTTTGGAAAACGCCCTCACCATCCCCATGCACATCCCTTTGGGCATGGCCATCACCGAGTTTTTGGCCGAAACCGGTCATCCCGCCATTGCCCACCACCACGATTTTTCCTGGGAACGCATCCGCTTTTCCATCAACGCGGTCAGTGATTATCTGGAATTGGCGTTTCCGCCCCGCCTTCCCTACCTGGCACACACGGTCATCAACCAGGCCGCCCAGGAACAGCTGTCCTGGCGCCGCGGGGTCACCTCGGTGCTCACACCCAACGTCATCGATTTCAAAAATCCCCCCCCGCCCCCGGATGACTATGCCGCCGATGTGCGCGCCGAGCTGGGATTCAGCCAAGAGGATATCATCATGCTCCAGCCCACCCGCATCGTGCCCCGCAAAGGCATCGAACACGCCATCAAACTGGTCGAATCCATGAACGATCCCCGTTGCAAGCTGGTGATCTCACACGAAGCAGGTGACGAAGGCTTCGAATACATCAACATGCTCCGGGAATTGGCCCATGAAAGCAATGTGGACATGCGGGTCGTGGCCGACCGGGTCTCCGACTTGCGTGGACTGGATGCGGAGGGACGGAAAATTTACACCCTCTGGGATTTATATCCCCATGCCGACTTCGTGACCTACCCCAGCATTTACGAAGGCTTCGGCAATGCCTTGCTGGAGGCCATCTACTTCAAAAAACCCGTCCTCATCAACCGATACGACATCTTTGCCCGGGACATCGAACCCAAGGGCTTCCGCTTTCCCATGATGGAAGGCTACGTCACGCGCAAACTCGCGAAAGAAGTCCACCGCATTCTCAAAGACAACGCATATCGCCAGGAAATGGTCGACGAAAATTATAAAATCGCGGAGCATTTTTTCAGCTACGAAGTCCTGCGCAGAAAACTCAATGCGATTATCAATAATTTGATCTGAGGCGTAAAACGGGGTTCGGAAGGCTTGAAATCGTGCGTGCCGGAATCCTGGCGGTCATTGAGGATCCCTCCATCCGCCTCGATGTCGGACAAGTCCCCGGGTCAAAATTTGCAATTTACCTGTTGCTATATTGCCTACGCAAACCGCAAATTACCTGTTGCTATATAATTCCCACGCAAAGTACCCTCAAATTACCTGTTGCTATATAAGAAACGGCATGCGCGGAGCGCCTTGGAGTGCGGCAGCGCAGTGAGGAACGAACGGAGCTGCCGGCTTGGGGCCAAGGGGGAAGAACCTTCCGCCGCGCCCGAGGAGCCTTCACCCCAGAATGCGGCAACAATTCACTGCGCAAAATGAAAAACTCGCCTTTGCTTCCTTTGCGTGCTTCTGTTTCATTCCGAATGGTTTTTGAACAAAAGGCCGCGAAGGGAGCAAAGAGAAACGGAAAAGATTTTATGCGCGGAGCCTCGTTGCCGGACGGGGACGGGAATGATCCGAAAAATGCCTGTTCGGAAAATGCCTGGTGCTATATACTGATGCGGACAGGAGTGTCCGCGCTCCATTTTATTGCTAGTACCCTGTCAACCAGAAATCTTCGTATAGGATTGGTCTATTTTGGATGCTGGGGATGGGAGGAGGGGCTTGTGCGACCTGGAAGGTTGTGCATGACACTCATCCCGCTTCCGGCGCCAAAAGAGGCCAAAGCCATGGAAAAGTCAATCATGCCTTTCCCTTTGAGATTTCCTGAAGAAATTATTCAAAGCCTTCCGAGCATCGGAAAGCGATACACTTCCGTCCTCAACCCATCAACCCGCATCGCTTTCCCGCAATGCCTCCAACCCCGCCCAACAGCCTCCCCGCATCCGTTTCCCCGCCTTTTTCCGCTTGTCCCCGAAACAGGAGCGATACTCCGACATCACCCCTTCCAGCCACGACGAACTCCCAATCGCCACGCCCCGGGTAAAATACCGGACCCGCTGACGCAACATCCGCGCCATCGGCACTTCCCCGCGACGTTCGTACTCCGCGATCACCTCCACCGGGTCGAATCCCTTGCGATTGCGGATCTTCTCCGTCGTCCGCGAGTCCCCCGGGCGCGTCATCCCTTTGGCCACCACCCACAATCGATACGCCGCCTGCACCTCCTTCCAGTTCTTCGGCGCCGCCCGTTGGGCCCGTTCCTTCCCGAAACTCCCGCGGCAATCCTCAAACAATTGACCCAAAAAAGCCTCGCCGCCAATCGCCGCTCCCCGCGAAAACGTTTTCACCCGCTGACGCAACATCCGCGCCATCGGCACTTCCCCCATCCGCTCGAATTCCGCCAGCACCTCCACCTCATCAAACCCCTTCCGCTCCCGAATCTTCTTACGAATCCCATCCACCTCCGATTTAGAGGCCCCCTTCGAATACAGCCAAATCCGATACGCACCCTGCACATCCCCCCACCCCTGC
>PXAS01000049.1 GCA_003565815.1 PVC group bacterium | reverse complement strand
TTGTGTACCGCCTTTGATCTGGGCATTCCCCATTTCGACCTGGCCAACAATTACGGTCCCCCGCCCGGAAGCGCGGAGGCGCGGGTGGGCCGCATCCTGAAACAGGAGTTTACCGCCCTCCGGGATGAACTGGTCATCAGCACCAAAGCCGGATACCGCATGTGGCCGGGACCCTATGGTGGAGGGGGCGGCAGAAAGCACCTGGTCGCCTCCTGCGAACAGTCCCTGAAAAGACTGCAATTGGACTACGTGGATATCTTTTATTCCCACAGGTTCGACCCGGACACGCCGCTGGAGGAAACCATGGCCGCCCTGGATCATTTGGTCCGCTCGGGAAAAGCCATCTATACCGGCCTGTCCAACTACAGCCCGGAGCAATGTGAACGCGCGGTCGGGATATGCAAGGAAAATCATTTTTCCGTCCCCGTGATTCACCAACCCAAATACAACCTCATTGATCGCAAGGTGGAAAAAGCGGGTCTTTTTCACACTCTGAAAGCCCACGGGATGGGCGCCATTTGTTTTTCGCCCCTGCAGGGCGGTCTGCTGACGGAAAAATACTTGGCGGGGATTCCCCGGGACTCCCGAAAAGCGGTCCAAGGAAAAACGGAAGATCCCTGGCTCACGGTGGAAAACCTCGCGAAACTCAACGCCTTGAAAACCTTGGCCGAAGAACACGGGCGCACCCTGCCGCAACTCGTGCTCGCTTGGGCCATTCGCGAAGGCGCGTGTACCTCGGCGCTAATTGGCGCCAGCCGTCCTTCGCAAGTCCGCGAAGCGGCGGCCTTGCTCGCGGCACCCCTGCCCGCCGAAGCGGTGTGGGAAAAGATGCGTGTGATCCTCGACGAAGGAAAGAACGACTAGTCCACTGTCAACCGGAAATCTTCGCATAGGACCGTGAGATACGGCTGATTTTTTGGATTAAAATAACAGACCCTCGCAAGGTCTTCCGTAAAAAACCGCCATAAAACCCCGCCAATCCCTTCAGGGGCCCGCTGATGGACTGGGAGTAATGAAATAGGAAATGAAAAAATATAAATGGAGGTGATCCTGCGGATGCTTCGCCGGACTGCGGATCATCGTCGGAATCCCACTGGAAACGATAAATGATTCGCGGGGCGGCATCGCCATACGCAGAATTCCCTTCCCCCAAAAAAATCCGCAGGACGGCGAAGCATCCGCAGGGTAAAAAATCTTGGCATCTTCCTCCACATTGGCCCCCCCCTCCGCAGGGATCAGCGAGTTTACAACTCCGATGGCCCTCTTCTCAAAAAAACAGCCGAAACCGTAAGATTCCGAGTGGATTTGTGCCCCGAAAAAGATAAGGAGATACATCGCATCGTTGTTTTTTATAGAGAGCAAAGCCGCCGGAATCTCACGGTTCTCTCCGAAGATTTCTGGTTGACAGGGTACTAGCAGCCTGTCGGACTTTTGGAACTTCGGCTGCAAATCCGCCAGATTTGACCCGGATTCCGTCGGATTATTGTCAAATAGCGGTGCTATGCTTCGCAAATCCGACGAAATCCTGCCTCAAACGGATCGAATTTTCGCTTCGAAGCCCAAAGTCCGACACGCTGCTAGGGCGCGGGATTTCTGACCGGCAAGGTCAGGGGGGCACTCCACTGATTGGTGGAAGTGGCCATCACGTCCGTGGGTTCGGGGGATTCCACCCGGGGAAGATTGGGGAAGTCAAACGTGTCCAAGGAAAGGGAGAAGCCGGGAAGCCGGGTCGTGAACGCGTCTTCGTGCCGAAGTTCCGAAAATTGCACCGAGCGCATGGGGTCCACGTCCGGGGTGCCCGCCATGGGCAAATCCACGCTTGTTTCAGAGGTCTGCAGTCCCCCCAATTCCTCTTCCATGGCATCATTGATCAACATTTCGCGATGCACCAAAACACTGAGGCCCAGCATGATGACCACCACGGCCACCATGCGCGCCCATTCCGGAAGCACCCAGTGGGCCCAGAAAGGTTCTTTGACGGGGCTGGGTTGATTGCGGATGCGAATGCCCACCCGATGGCACAAGCGGTCTTCGAGGGCCGGATCCGGGGTTTCATAGCGTTTCAGCGCCACCAAGCGTGAAATCTGGCACTGGGTTTCGAAGGAGGAAAGCAAATCCGGATCCGCTTCGATTTTCTCGCGAATCTCCACCGGAACGTCCGCGAGGGGGCGTCCGTAGTACTTCATGAGGGTTTGATCTTCAGTCATTTTTCAAAAGGTCTGCGAGTTCGGCTTGTAATTGTTGGCGGGCGTAGAACAGTCTGGAACGGACCGTTCCGGGGGAGCACCCCACGTATTCGGCAATCTCGTTGTGGGGCATGCCTTCAATGTCGTGCATCACCACAACGATCCTGTGTTTTTCAGACAGGATTTGCAAGGCCTTGTTCAATTTTTCCTGGAGTTCTTTGAGATTGGCCTGACGACGCGGCGAATCACCGGAGGCGAGGTCCACCAAGGCGGGATCCCGCTCAATGCCCAAGTCCACGTTGTCCAGACTCAAGGCCGCGCGGCGTTTCCGTTTTTTGACGTAATTGATGGCCCGGTTGACCCCGATGCGATACACCCAGGTGTAAAAGGAAGACTGTCCCTTGAACTTGGGCAAGGCCTCATAGGCTTTCAGGAAAACCTCCTGCAACAGGTCCTCGGCGTCTTCCTTGTTGCTGGTCATGTTATACAGCAACGCATAAATCCGCCCATGATACCGCCGCATGAGCACTTCAAAGGCCTTCACGTCCCCTTCCCTGGCCTGCTGGACCAGGATTTTTTCCGGGACTTCCTCTTCCGACTTCTCCAGATCACTCATACGGGCGGCCCCTCCAATCGTTGGCGTTTCCGATGGGTCAACTCCAGAAAAAGGTTGTAGGAAGCCACGAAAGACGGAAACAAATTGCTCAAAATCCCAATGGAATCGTTTTTTCCAAAGATGAAATACGACAACAGCATGAAACTGCCGACCAAACTCATCACCCAGTAGCCGATGGGCAATACCGGACGCCCCGCAAGCCGGGAATAATGCATTTGCACGAACCATCGGCCGGTAAACATCAGCACGCCGAAAAACCCCCAGACTTTCCAGGGAGTGATCAGGACAACGATATCGGTAAAAGGAAGGGTGAAACTCATGAGCGACTCGCAAAAAACAGTTGCGGGTACGCGCTATAACGGTTTCAGATGGGCGTGGCAAACTTATGTGAAAAAAAACGAGAGGAGATGATCAAGGGGTGACATCATCCACGGACGGAAACACCCGGAAGCGGAAAAACAAGCGGGGAGAGGTCACATCCTCAAAATCCGATTGGAAGAACAATCCCGTGGGGCTTTCCTGTACCAGTCGAGCCAGCGGACCCGCGGGCTTCCACTCGGGATTGCTCAGGGATTCGCTGACCTCGATCAGAAAATCCGCGGGACGGTCGGCGCGGCGGGGAACGGTCAACGCCAGCGTTCCGTCCGCATTCCGGCCCATTTTCATAGACGCGTCGGCACTGCCGGTGGCATATTCCATCAGGGCCGCCGGACCCGGTTCAAGGGCTTCCTCTGCCAACCATTGGGCCCAAGTAGTGGTGGGCGGCACCACATTTCGGATTTTACCGGCCCGCATCAGTTGTGTGCCTCCGGCGTTCACGTCCCCGATGAGAATCTCATTGGCTTGTGCCGTGTCCCAAATCAAGGGGATGGGGCGGTTGGCATTGGAACTGGGCCAACGCCAGTTGTGGCGTCGGAACAAAATCCACTCCCCTTCGGCGGGATCGCCGGTAAAGCCCCAAATCCACGCCTGGGTGCCGGAGCTGAAGGGCGCGGCATTGTCTTCCACGGTCAACGCCCCGGTGAACCAGTTGTTTTCAGCGTGATACATCACCCGCTGGGCGGCAACCCAGTGGGCGGACCACTCGGCAATGTTTTCGGCGGTGGGCACGAAACCATCTTTGAAAACCCCCAATTCAAAGCGGAAGCTTTCATCCATGGGCACGCCCGTCTCCGTGGTATTGTCTTGGTTCGGGGCACTGTACCACTGGATCATGGTCGCGGAGGCGATTTGCACACAACATAAAAGCATCAAACAGGTTTTCATGATTTGTCTCCTTTTCGGCGAATCAACAGGGAAAATCCAAATCCACCGAACGCGATGAATACCAGCATCCAAGTACCGGGCTCGGGGATGACCTTATACGTCTGGATCGTAAAATCATCCGAAGAAATGTCATAGAAACCGGAACCTATAATACCTGACTGTCCCCCCCAAACCGGAACATCCGTATTAATTAAGTCGCTCAAAGCTAGCTGCAATGGGAAATTCTCAGGGCAATCATCGCAATCCGGATCATGATCGGGAGGGATGGTGGGAAAATCCCAATTGTCAGCACGGCCAAGAAACCATTCCGTGCCGGCGCTTTGAATGTCCTGGGAATTATAAACCCAAAGCCAAGCGCTTTGCCCGGAAAAATCGTAGGCCCCGGGATCTTCCGATGAGCTTCCATCCGTCAGAATATCCGCTTCAGATGTGAAGAGCGGTGGAAAAAATGCACCCTTTTGGCCCATCGAAAAGGTCCGCCAATTCGAATTCCACAGTGATGTATTCTCTGAATCCGGTATAAATGAGTTTGCAAAGGTTCCCAATACAAATTGGAAGGAGGTATCCAGTTCACTCACACCGTCGCTTTGAAACAACAAATCATCCAATGCACTTTGTAAAGTAATCGTTTGAAAGACAGTTTCACTAGCCCCTCCGAGGAGAGGAAATGATAAAGTCAACAAAATAGTGTAAAATGTAATTTTCATGATGTAACCCAGATCAAAGTTGATGGATTGGAAAAGTCTTCATAAATTTATAAACTCCAAGGCACTGATATCTTATACGATGGCAAACCGGATTTCAACTGAATAAAAACAGCTCGATCATTTATGAACAAGGGCTGGGTGTCCTGACTCACAAGATTGGGGTCGCCGGTACGAACCCATCGTTGTATTGCATTCCAGCTGACCAAATAATAGGTGTCGAAACTGACATGACCATCCACATTGTCACCACGCCAAATTTGAAATTGGTCTGCAAAGACATAATTAGGACTCCCGGTAAACCCATTGGCCAGAGTCATGTTTCGCTCAGCTGCAGATTGGTCAATGGGAAATCCGCTTCCAATGAGATTTTGACCTTCACACATGGGGCGGATGAAATCATTTTCACGTACCTGACCATAGGCGGTTATGGTTTTGACACCCTGGGAGTTAACAAAAATGCCATGGCCCGGAGGTACGACAAAACCTCCTGTATTCGTCAGCGAGTCATCACCTGCCTTTACCCAACGGGCAACACCGTTGTCATCATATAACCAATGACATACGATTGTCTCTCCGTCAAATAGGGTAATTTGATCCGCCGTGGCCTGATTGGAGGATGCCGTCATTTGATCCGGCGGAAAAAGACTGTTCAAGGTCTGGTGACGCCTGATGACGCCATTGGCGCCGACCAACCCGGCGGGAGGAGCCCCGGCCAAAGTATTGTGCGGACCTTCCAATCCACAAACATTGCTGCCAAAGGCCGAGGTCAAGGTATTTTCCGATGCGTCCTCAATGTCAAAGCGATGCCCTTCGAATTCGCCATCGACAATTTCGAAATAATAGGCAACACCCGGAAGCAAGACCTCGGCGTCTTCGGCATCCAATGTGATGTCTTGGTCGCTCACTGCAGTGATTTCCGCCCGAAGGGGGGTGCAACTTAGGAAGGGATTGTTGTAGCTGCGGCAGGCAATCCCGAATTCACTTTCCACCCAACCGGATACCGCGGAATAGACTTCATCGTCCCCTTCAATTTCCACCACGAGCCGGACAAAACCACTGCCGCTGTTCAGACCGGTCAACGTGGGAACATTGAGGACGGTGACCGTTTCAGTGCCATCACCATTGTTCTCCACGTCGGTGTTCGACTCGGTCACCTCCACCCTGTCCAGCCAAGTGACGGGGTTGCCCAAGGTGGACGCATACTCAATGTAATAGACCAAGTCTTGGGTCACCAAGGGATCCGAGGGACGATCAAAACTGCCATTGACGATTCCTCCGGTCAATTCCAAGCAGAATTCAGGAGGATCAAAGGGATCAAAGTCCCCGCCCGGATCAATGGTTTCAAACATCCCGGCATCCACATAGGTGATGCTTTCCCCGGACGATAGCGTGAACTGAACGGTTTCGCCCGTACCAGGATCGGCATCCGAGTTGTTGCTATCAGTAATCACACCGGTTTGCGGACTGAACACATAGTCGCCGCTTAACACAAAGCGGACCGAATAGGTTCCCGGCAAGATATCTGTAAACAGGTAGAAACCAGGCCCGTCAAATCCGGAGTCCGCAGTGACAGTTGTCGCAACCAGATCTCCATTCACATCAAGCAGTTCCACGGTAATGCCATTGATACCGGGTTCGCCGATGTCTTGAATTCCATCCTCATTCAAATCGTTCCATACAAAGTTGCCGATGGAACCGGGTTCGTAGAGACCCGCGTCCACGTAGTTGATGCTGTCGCCGGACTGAACCGTGAACTGGGCGGTCTCTCCGTCGCTATCGGCATCGGAGTTGTTGCCGTCGGCCAAAGCACCGGTCTGGGCGGTGAACACGAAATCGCCGGTGGCCAAGAACTGCACCGAATAGGTGCCGGGGACCACGCCGGTGAATTCGTAGAATCCGGGAACGTCATTCGCGTCGTCGGCGGTGGTCGTAGTGGCGACCAGGTCGCCGTTTTCGTCCAGCAGGTTGACGGTCACGCCGTTGATGCCGGGCTCATTCGCGTCCTGGATGCCGTCTCCATTGAGATCGTTCCACACAAAGTCGCCAATCGTGATCGGTTCGTAAAGGCCCGCGTCCACATAGTTGATGCTGTCGCCGGACTGCACCGTGAACTGGGCGGTCTCCCCGTCGCTATCGGCATCGGAGTTGTTGCCGTCGGCAAGCACACCGGTCTGGGCGGTGAACACGAAATCGCCGGTGGCCACGAACTGCACCGAATAGGTGCCGGGAGCCACGCCAGTGAATTCGTAGAATCCGGGAACGTCATTCGCGTCGTCTGCGGTGGTCGTGGTGGCGACCACATCGCCGTTTTCGTCCAGCAGGTTGACGGTCACGCCGTTGATGCCGGGCTCATTTGCGTCCTGGATACCGTCTCCGTTCAGGTCGTTCCACACAAAGTCGCCAATCGTGATAGGCTCGTACAGGCCCGCGTCCACATAGTTGATGCTGTCGCCGGACTGCACCGTGAACTGGGCGGTCTCTCCGTCGCTATCAGCGTCGGAGTTGTTGCCGTCGGTCAAAGCACCGGTCTGGGCGGTGAACACGAAATCGCCGGTGGCCACGAACTGCACCGAATAGGTGCCGGGGACCACGCCGGTGAACTCGTAGAATCCGGGAACGTCATTCGCATCGTCGGCGGTGGTCGTGGTGGCGACCACATCGCCGTTTTCGTCCAGCAGGTTGACGGTCACGCCGTTGATGCCGGGCTCATTCGCGTCCTGAATGCCGTCTCCATTGAGATCGTTCCACACGTAGTCCCCGATGCTTGCAAGCTCGTAAAGGCCGGCATCCACATAGGTAACTGCATCGCCGGATGCCAGCGTCACCGGACTTGCGGACCCGGTCACAAGATCTGCATCGGAGTTTTCCTCACCGGTGATCCCCAAGCCATCCGCATCCTGCACAGTGAAAACGTAGCCGCCGGGGGGGGTGAATGTGATAGTGTATTCACCGGGAATCAAGTCAATAAAAGAGTAAAATCCGTTGGCATCGGTCGTGGTGTTGAGATTCACCGGATTCCCCAGTCCGTCGGTACCGGCGAGTGTAATGACGACACCTTCCAGACCCGGCTCGCCGGAGTCCTGGATGCCGTTGCCATTGGAATCGACCCAAACAAAGTTGCCGATCGAGACCGGTTCGTAAGCACCCGCGTCGAGATTATTATTCGACTGGCCGGAGGTCAGGGTCACACTCGGGGTCACGCCCGTGGCTGTATCGGCGTCGGAGTTTTCCACGCCATTCACGCCTTGACTGTCGGCGTCCTGCGTGGTGAACACGTAGTCACCGGGCAGGACAAATCCGACCGAGTAGGTGCCGGGGGGCAGCCCGGTAAAGCTGTAGGCGCCGTTGCTATCGGTGGTCGTGGTGACGGGGTTGTTGCCGCTGTCGAGCACCGGGTCGCCGTTAGCATCGAGCAAGTTCACGGTCACACCTTCCAGCCCCGGTTCACCGGAATCTTGTAAGCCGTTGCCGTTGAGGTCGTCCCAGACAAAATCGCCGATGGTGACGGGTTCATACAGACCCGCATCCACATAGGCGACATCTTGGCCCTGTGTAAGGGAAAAAGCGTCGGTCTGGCCGGTGGATGGACTGAAGTCACTGTTTGCGGTTCCGGTAAGACCTTGTGAATCAGAATTCTGCGCGGTAATCACGAAGCCCGCCGGAGGAACGACTTC
>PXAS01000235.1 GCA_003565815.1 PVC group bacterium | reverse complement strand
GGCAACCTTCACGTTATCGGCAAGGGACTGCCAATTTCCCGCGGCTCAATTCACGCAAAAACCATTGCCAGGGTGGTGAACACGATGGCCATGCCCGCGGCAACCCCGGAGATGATGATCATCAAACGACCGAAATCTTGCGTCTGCACGCCGCACCAGGCCCGAATCGGTTTTTTCATGAGATAGAGGAAAATCATGAAAGCCAGGACCATGGGAATCAGATGCTGGAAGGCAATGGTTTTGGGTTGCCCCATCTGCTCGATGAAGTTTTCCCGGGGCATGTTGACCAATTTGAGTTCGAGTTTGATCAGGGCCGCAATTTTCAGTCCCACGATAAACAACATGAGCGTGGTGCTGACAACCCATCCCCAGGCCTTGCGGGCTCCGAGCCCGATGCCCCCGGCCAGGGCGCCGGAAAACAGGACAAAGGCGGTGAAACCCAAATAAAATTGGGAGAGCCCCAGCTTTTGCAAGGTCACCGTCACCCCCGGGCGTGAAAAACCCACCAAAACGACGAGGAAAATGAACAGTCCCATGATCCCCCAGAGCAACTGGGCGCCCGCGAGCATTTCAATCCCCGCCGGAACTTTGTTCTCAATCGCTTTCGTGTCTTTGCCGTTCGTGACGGATGCTGAATCCGCAGCGGGGGCGCTTTCTTTGATTTTGATCGTGCCGACCACAAGAACGAGGAACACGATTTCGGCGCCAATGTAGAGATAAAACGTGACCGCCATGGCATTGGTGAACCCGTATGAATGCAAACCGACGCCAAGAAGGTTCACGCCCAGCCAGGCGATCATCACCATCACGCAGCCGAACGCCGCGCCGGCGGCGGTTCCGATTTCACGGACGATGCCGCCCACGCGGGCGTGATAGACCACGGCCGTCCACAGCACGATGAGAATGGCGCCGTTTTCCTTGGGGTCCCATCCCCAGAATCGGCCCCAGGACTGATCCGCCCACACCCCGCCCAGCATGGTCCCCAAAAAGGCAAAGGTCAACCCGAAGCCCATCAGCGGCATCATGATGTCCATGACGCCTTGGAGTTGCTTGGCAGGGCGATTCATCAAGCGCATCACCAGCCAAATATGCCCGAAAACCCCGGCGATAAAGACGCCGGCGTAGCCGGTGGTGACCGCGAGCACGTGGGTGCTCAGCCAAAAGTTGGAGGCCAGTACCGCCTGCATTTTGTGAAGCGTGTCCCCTTCCATGCCGAAGCGTTCCGCCAGCATCAGGAAATTGTAACAAATCAGTCCCCCGGCGAAAAGGCCCAGGCCGTTCTTCCAAAACGCCTCCACCAGGAAGGCCAGAATCAGGCAAACCAAGCCCACGAACAGGAAGGTGCCATACAGGTTGGTGACGGGAGGGCGTGCGGTCAGGTAAACGCGCCAAATGAGTCCGGTGAGATGCCAAATCGCGGCCACGCCCATGGGCAGCCAGGCGAGCTTCCGCCATTTGTCTTTGTCCGTGACCATGGCAGCAAAGGCAAGGAAAAAGCCGATCAGATAGAAGAAACGGGCCTTGCCAAAGAGATTTGCGCGGTTGTAACGGGCCTCGCTGACAGTCAGCCCCACGTCCCGCACGTGGCTCATCCGGTCGCGCGAAAAGGCAATCACGTCTTCGTAGGCGGAAATCACCTCATCCCAGTCTTCCATCATCCACGCCACCGCCAACTGGGACAGCCGGCTTCCCGCTTCGCGGAGTTCACGGTCCTGGTGATTGCCATACCGGGCATCAAATGGGGCCATCCACACGGGTTCGCCATGAGGAGCGGCGGGCAACACTTTGAAGGGCGTGTCTTCGCTTAACGCGGAAAAGCCGAGGAGTTGCATCCAAAAGAATTGCACCTCGGGACTTTCCTCCTGGATCGCGGCCTCCATGTTTTCCACGGAGCTGTTCAGGGGAAGCCGGGCGGACAATTCGCCGGCTTTGGAACGCAATTCCGCATAGGAATAGAGGATGCGATCGGGGTCCAGTCCGAGGGTGTCTCGCAATGCGGGATCCTGGAATCCCAACATGGGCGTTGGGCGCAGATATTCGAACACCAAGCCCAGATCACGGTAGGTCACCACGTTGGAAAACAAACGGAGAATTTCCTGATCAACCGGTTCGCGGTCTTCGGCTTCGATTTGGCTGGCCTGCATGGCCAAGCGCTGTAATTCGTTGAGACCGGGCAGGAGGTGATGATAACTGAAACGGCGGCTGGAAGCTTTGATGTCGCCCACGGGCTCCTGGAAAATCTCCACGCCCATGGCCTCCAAAACCGCGTGGTTGTTTACCAAAAACAGCGGATAATCGTGGGTTGCGGAGGGCGTAAACAAAATTTCCCCCATGATTTCCATGGCGCTTTTGCCCATGAGGGTTTTCTTGCCCGAAAACTGGGTCAAATGGATGCGGGCGAACGTATCCAAAGGCATGACCCGTCCGTCATGCAATATGGGCAACGCCCCCACCCGGTCCAATACGCGCTCGGGCGCTTCGACGGCGGTACGGTGAATGTGATTGTGCTGGGCCGCCAGCGGGAGCGCGGAAAACAGGACAAGAAACAAGGTCGGAAAAAGTTTTTTCATGCGGATTTCCTCCGGCGGCGCATCTGCAGAATCTGCATTTGAATAAAGTGCATGGCCAAACCGATCGAGGTGATGCCGGTGGCCCAATACGGGATCAACCGGCCATAATTGCGGGTGACGGCAAAGACGGAAAGCTCGGCATCGTTGTCCATCACGGCAAAGGACTGCTGGTAAAAGGTCCAACCGTGATGACGGAACGGTTCGTTCATTTTGATGATCGCATTGCGTTCGATGTCCTCTCCTTTCACATCGCCGATGTGAACATTGATCAGGCTTCGGAAATCCTTGGGAATCTGGCTGCCGGGATAATAGGAACGCTGGAAATCCACCAATTCAAGAAACAGCGGCAGTTCGTATTGTTTGCGGCGCAGCGCCATGAAGCGCACGTCCCCGTCGGGAAGTTCCACCGCCAACAGACGGTTTTCGCCCCCCCAGAACAACATGCGGTTGAAGTCTTTGGCCCCTTCGACTTCCAAAATCAGCCCCGGTTGGTTCTGCGGGGGCTCTTTGGCCAGGCGACGGCCTTCCAGCAGGTGGATGCCCGAGGCGTTGGCCGGGATGGAGGCGTTTTCACGGAGTTGCTCACTGAACTGCTTGGGTTGGGCGTTATCGAAATGTTCAACCACCCGGAAGCGAAGCCCCGAATCATCCATCCGAAATCGACGTCCACTTTTCAAATCCGAGAAATCAATGGCCCGGACTTCGCGGATGGAGCTGACTTCATCCAGCATGGACAGCTCCCACTCGGATGTGCTTTCCGCCAGATTGGTGCCCTCCCCCGGCAACAGTTGGATTTGCGCCTCGATGCCGGTCATGCGAATGAAAAATCCGCCGAGCAGCAACAACAAAAGCCCCAAATGGATCAACATCAAGCCCGGCATTTTCCATCCGGCCTGATAATGAACGAAAAAGGACGCCAGCAGGTTGAAGAACAACAACCCCATGGTGAGCAATCCTCCCGGGAAAGGAATGAAACCAAATGCGAAGAAGACCAGCGAATCGAAAAAGCGGGCCTGGGCTTGATAAATCCCGTGATCCACTTGGTAAATGGTGCCCCAAAAGGTGAGCACCGCCAACCAGAACAGGCAGAGCACGGTGAGTTTGATGGACGCGAAACCGAATAATTTCATTGTCCGTCCTCCGCCAGCCGCATCGAACCCGCGAGCTTCAGGAATGGCAGCCGCTGCACGCGCAACACCTCCAGGGGTCCGAAGAATTTCAGAAACGCGGTACGGTCGCCCAAGTCGAAAATGGCGCCCACGGTGGCCCGGTCACGGCCCGCTTCCGCGGCTTCGTCCACCAAATCCACGAAAACAAACGGCATCTTTCCGCCAATCCGGACGGGCGGGGACGGTGGTTCCTGCGGAAGCCCCAATTCGCCGCGCCATCTGCGAATATTGGCCTCCACACTGCCCGCGGGGCCGCTGAAAACAATCAGGGTGGTGATGGCGTCCGATTCATCTCCCAAGATCTTGAACTCGGCCAACCGAATGCCCGAGGGCGCCTGCTGACGCCAGCCCTCCGGCACTTCCCACCTCAAATCATCCGCGGCGGGCGGCGGCGGCACTTCAGACTCCCGCCCCAACATGGCGCCCGGTCCGGAAGTTTGGGGCGCTTGGGGCGCGGGAGAACCCGCGCCTGCGGGCGGCGCCTGCATCGACAAGGTGGGATGATTCGGGGGAAGGTTTTCCGGAATCGGGTCCACGGTCAACGGTGGCGCCTCCATCCCCCGCAGCGGATGGTCGGGGGGCAACTCACTGCCCATCGGTGGCACGGGAGAGGTGGGCGCGGGTCCGGCGGACGGCCCGCCCGCCAGTTCCGGAGACGCGGTCCCGGCTTGGCTGGCTTGCGGGTTGACCTGAATCACTTCCGTGTACGTACGCACACGTTCACGCCTTCCACAGGCGACAAGCAACAGGCAAAGAAACGGGATCGTTAAATTTTTAACAGTCATGCGGGCATCATATCGCCTAAACCTATTCTTGCAAGCACGGAGGGGTGGAAAGTGTGCATCCTATCATGACGTGGAAATCCGGGGTGGAAATCCACTCGGTTTTTTGCTTGCACCGTTCACAGGGTTCTTCAAGGATAAGGGCATGAAAGCGATAAAATTTTTCATCTCCTGTGGGTTCCTGTTTGTCCTGGCCGCCTGCGGCAACGGGGAGCGCACGTTCCTCACCATCGGCACCGGCAGCCAGACCGGCGTCTATTATCCCGTGGGCAACGTCATCAAACAAGTGGTGGAACAGGAAAGCGAAGGGCGCTTGCGCATGTCCGTGGCCACCAGCGGCGGTTCCGTGCAAAACATCAATGACGTCATGAGCGGCGCCATTCAGTTCGGCATTGCCCAGGCCGACCGCCAGTATCAAGCCGTGAACGGCCTCAGCAATTGGGAAGACGATCCCCAGACGGCGTTGCGCTTCGCGTTCAGCTTGCATCCCGAAGTCGTGACCCTCATCGCCTCGGAGGAAAGCGGCATCCGCACCCTCGAAGACCTGCGCGGCAAACGGGTGAACATTGGCAGTCCCGGTTCCGGCCAGCGTGGAAATGCCATCGACATTCTTCAGGCCGTGGGCATTGACCCGGAGAACGATTTGCGCGCCCTTTCCCTCACCGTCGGCGAGTGCGCCGGACGTTTGCAGGATGGATTGATGGACGCCTATTTTTACACCGTCGGCCACCCCAACGGTTCCATCACCGAAGCCACCACCGGGCGCCTGCGGGTCCGCTTCGTGCCCATTACCGGGCAAGAGGGGTTGATTGAGGCCTCTCCCTTTTACAGCCTCACCGAAGTGCCCGTGGAACTCTATCCCCGGGCTCTGCAGGAGGGTCCCGTGCCCAGCATCGGCATGCTCACCACGGTGGTCACCCATGCCGACGTCCCCGACGACTTGGTCTATGAGGTCGTGAAATCCGTCTTCGAAAATCTCGATGACCTGCGTCAACAGCATCAGGCCCTCTCCCAACTGACCCCCGAAGGCATGTTGCAAGGGCAAAACGCCCCCTTACATCCCGGCGCACTCCGCTATTTCCGCGAAGCCGGTCTGATCAACGAATAAAACGGAGTCGATCCGCTCGGGCGGGGACGTCATCCCGGGTGACGCGCCCCTTCCCCTGTGCGCGGCCTATCGGCGCGTTGACAGAGATGGCCCGTCGGAAAATTCCCCCAACACCATCGAGAAAGTCATCCGTTCACCCACCGCTGCCAATGCCCATGGCCCGGACGCGCCATCCCGATTCGCAGCTGACCTCGGTGTGGTTGTGATCAATGATGCACGCGGAGGATTTGTTTACGGGCTTTGTCGCTGGGTCACGGCTCTTCGCCCCCATTTCCGGCGGGACCGCCGATCACGGAACGCCAGACGGGGGCCATGCGGATTTCGTCCCAGAAGGTGCCGCCGGGCGTGGTGTTGGCCGGCATGCGCATGGCGTAACCCATGTACCAATTGCCGGAATTCATCGGCACTTCCTTGGGATACTGACTGAAAACGGCGGTTTTCCAAGCCTGATGCGGGGTGTCCATCAAGGGTACCAGACTCACCCCTTCGAGCGGATGGGTGGTGGGCATGGGGACACCGGCCAGTTCCAGGATCGTGGGCATGATGTCCACGGACTCCACAAGCGCGTCCGTCATCACCCCCCGGGTGTCCGGGGGCATGTCGGGATGAGAAAGAATGAAAGGAATGCGCGTGGCAATGTCCATGTTCGTGTGTTTGGGCCAACTGCCGTGTTGGCCAATGTGCATGCCGTGATCGCCCCACAGGACGATGATGGTGCTGTCCAACAGGTCCTCCTCTTCAAGCGCCTTCAGAATGGATGGTGCAATCCCCCCGAAAGCTCGCAAAGCGGAAGAAGAGGCGGCGTGAGATCAAGCGTTCGGTCTCCCCCGAAGGCTTTTTCCCATGTTCAGGCTTTCCCAACACACTTTCGCCCCCCCCTTTGCCCCTGCCGGTGCGGAGACCGGCGCTCCTGTCACCCTACGCCCCCTCTCAAAAAGCGATCAACGATGCCTGTTCGCCACAAAACCTTTTTCGAATGGGCTCTTGCTACTCATTCCGCCAATGGCCGGTTTCGTTTTGGAACAGTTGATCGGCGGCCAGGGGACCCCAAGACCCCGGGGCGTAAAAATGCAGGGGAATTGAGGCGTCCCGTTCTTTCCATCCTTGGAGAATCGGGTCCATGATCCGCCAAGCCGCGTCCACTTCGTCCGAACGGGTAAACAGGGTGGCGTCTCCGCGCATCACATCCATGAGCAGCCGTTCATAGGCTTCCGGCAGGGTTCCCCGATAATTGTCCGCATAGCCGAAATCGAGTTCGGAATCCTCCACCACCATGTGCATGGAGGGACGCTTGGTGGCGAAATGCAGGGAAATGCCTTCGTCGGGCTGAATGCGGAAGGTCAACACGTTGGGCTGTGTTTCGGTCAAATCACAGATGTCGTCCGAACAGGCCACGGTACGGAACAGGCGCATGGGCGGTTTTTTGAATTGCACGGTAATGCTGGTTTGTTTTTTTGCCATGCGCTTCCCGGTCCGCAACAGAACGGGCACGCCCGACCAGCGCCAATTGTCGATGAAAAACTTGGCCGCGACATACGTTTCGGTGCGCGTATCCCCCGGAACCCGGTCTTCGTTCACATAAGCGGACACCCGGTTGCCGTTCACCTGACCGGCGGCGTACTGGGCCCGCACCGTGTTTTTGGCCACATCGTCCAACTTGGGCACCCGGATGCTCTGCAGCACTTTGACTTTTTCGTTGCGAACCGCGTCCGAAGCCAAACCACTGGGCGGCTCCATGGTCACCAGACACAGCAATTGCGTCAAATGATTCTGCATCATATCGCGCAGGGAACCGGCTTGATCGAAATAGGCGCCCCGCCCCGATTCCATGCCCACGGTTTCACTGGCGGTCACCTGAATGTGGTCCACAAAACGATTGTTGAACAGCGGTTCGAAAATGGTGTTGGCAAAACGGAAGGAGAGGATGTTCTGCACGGTCTCCTTGCCCAAATAATGGTCAATGCGGTAGACTTGGGATTCGTTGAGCAGACGCAACACCTCGCGGTTCAATCCCAGAGCGCTTTCCAAATCCCGCCCGAAAGGTTTTTCAATCACCACCCGGCTCCACTTGTCCGGGTCGCCCGCCGAGTAAATGAGCTTGGATTTTTTCAAGTGACCGATCACGGGCTGAAAAAACTCGGGGGATGTGCTGAGATAATATAGTCGGTTGGCGGGATAGGTTTTCTTGTCGCCCAAGGTTTTGTTGAGCCGTTCGTAGGCCTCGGGATCATCCAACTCGCCCTTGAAATAATCAATGCGGGCCACAAATGCCTTCAAATCCGCGTCCGAGCCCTCGACACGGCGGAAGCGCTTGATTTCCCCGAGCATTTCCTCGCGGTAGCTTTCCGAGGTGTAGTCGCGCCGACCACAGCCGACAATGCGATACCCCTCCGGCATCCGTTTTTCGGTGGATAGCGCGTACAACGCGGGCAGCAATTTCCGGCGGGTCAAATCCCCGGTCCCTCCGAATATCACCAGGGTTAAAGGTTCTTCAACCCGAATGTCCGGAAGACGGGATCCCTTGTCGGGTTCGTGATGGATATTGATAACGCGGCTCATGTACACGCCTTTGCCATAGGGACGGCGGATGTCAATCATAACGGCGCATGGACATTCCCGTCCGTACGGCTGATTTTTCTAATGAGAGAAAAGCCTGTCAGGAAACGGATACAGGAAAAAGCCTGTTTTTCAGCAAATGTGGATTAGCATAAGATGAACCACCTCAGATATGGGATCCAACGGATAGCTTCGCCGGACAACGGATGTTCCATTTGGATGAAATTTCCTTCTGCAAAGAAAAGTTTCAACTTTGCTCCTTTGAATTCTTGGAATTCG
>PXAS01000469.1 GCA_003565815.1 PVC group bacterium | reverse complement strand
CCGCCTTCCGAGCTTTCGGGGGGATTGCACCATCAGAAGATGCGTTGACCCCCCGAAAACTCGAAATCCGACGCAAGCTGAAGCGCCCGGTCTCCCATAAGCCTGAGGGGTTGAAGAGAAAGGAGCCGAAGGCTTTTTCCACTCACACCCGCGCCCCCGCGCGGGAAATCCCTGGACGGGGGAAGTGTTGGAATGACTTTTCCAACGGGCTCCAGCTGCAACTGTCCCAGTTGCAGAACCTCATATAAAGCGAATATCAGTGCGTTCAGCCTGCCCTGAGCTTGCCGAAGGGGTGGTTGAATAAATCGACAGGCCCCTATCACCCATACTGAGATGCGCCCCTTCGAGCCGGCCTCAGTGCGAATACTGCAATTCCGGCGGGAGCGAGAGGTCTTTTCTCCAGATGATCATGAGGAGGAAACCGATGAAGGCGCCGCCCAGATGGGCAAAATGGGCGATGCCCCCGCCGAAGATCGAAAATCCCGTAATCCCGGAAAAGAGGTCGAGCAGGAGGATGGCGGGAATGAAAAACTTCGCGGCAATGGGAATGGGCAGGAAAATCAGGCTGAGCTTGGCGTTGGGAAAGAGGAGGCCAAACGCGGTGAGAATGCCGTATATGGCGCCGGAGGCTCCCACCACGGGCGTTTTGTAGGTGACGTACAACTTGACGATTTTTTCACGCTCCACGGCTGCAACCGCCTCGGGATATTGGCTTTCCAAGGCAAAGGCGAAGGGGCGGGGATCGTCGCCTTCGTCCAAGAGGGCGAACACTTCGGGAGGGACCCCGTGCTCTCGCAATTCGGAGGCAATGGATTCGTATTGGAAATAGTTCACGGCGGAATAAATGACCCCGGCGCCGATGCCCACGACAAAATAGAAAATCAGAAAGCGTTTGCCGCCCCAGACCCGTTCCAACAACGAACCAAAGGAAAAGAGGCCGAACATGTTGAAGAGGAGGTGGGTGGTGTCGGCATGGGTGAAGATGCTGGTGACAAATTGCCAGATTTGGAAATTGTCGTTGAGCGGAAAATACAGGGGCAGGTGCTTGCGCAGGCCCGGATGTTCGGGCAGAATGAAGAACATCAGGACAAAAACGCCTGCGTTGATGGCGAGGAGCCATTGGGTCACGGTGATTTTTTTCGGCATGTCGACCTTGTAACGCACCGGAGTCCGTTCGGAAAGACTTTTTGCCTTAGAAGGTAGCGCTCACCCCCGGCGCGGGGGGGGTAAAAGCTCATTTTTTTAGGGTTTTCGAGAGTTCCATAATGCGCGGAAATTGCGGAGGATGCAAAGCTGGTGCAAAAATGGTCCCCGGAGTGGACCGCAGAGTGACGCGCCAAAAAAAATCGATGAGGATCGAAAAATTCTCTGCCGACTGCTGTATAATATGAATACACCCCAGCATAGTGCCGGGGTGATAATGGAGAAAAAATATGCCAAATAGAACATACACATTAGACGAAGCCGCCGAGATAATGAACCGAACCCGTACAGAGATCCTCACGGGGATCGAAAAATTGGGCATCGATTTTGCCAAACGAGCCCCATACCATCTTGATCAGCATGAGTTGGATCAGATACGGCAGCACTTGGCCGAGAATGACGACAACAAAGAGGATTAAGAGGACTTCCACAAGATCGGGTTTTTCTGGGAGATCCTTTCGGTGAAGGCGGTGCCGGTAGCCCATGCGGTGGGTGACCGAACGAACGATCATCTCGGGTTTGGTGTTCTTCCCCCGAATTCTGGACATGCAGCGTTTGCGCTGTTCCGGGGTGAGGACATCCGCCATCGTTACAACCCCAGCCGTTCCCGGACGTCGTCGGCAAACTGATCGACAGTCAGGATTCTGCCGGGGAACCCCTTCGGGTATTCCTTGTGGTAGGGTTTGGGCACCACCAGGGTGACGCGGGCCTCCGCCATCTCGGCCAACTGATTCGGTGAGATCCCGCGTTGGAGGGTGAACAGGTGCCTGTCCTCAAGTCGCGGGGCCTCGCGCAACACCTGCCGCCAACGGTCCTTGCAGGTGGTTTTCAGGGCTAGGGCAAACAGTTTCTCCACCGGCCAGGATGTATCCAAATACTGGGCCACCCCCGGAATGATCACATCAGGCTCCCCCGGAATCGCCCGGGAACGAACATCAAAAGGGATCCCTGCATCAGTCAGGATATGACCGACATGGTTCTCAAAGGATCGGCCCGCCCGTGACTTCCGGCGATTCATGATCGATGCCGCTGTCTGCAGAAAATCATCCACGGACTCAAAGAGCCTGCAAATATCCGGTTCAGAAAGCTTCCGTTCTACCAGGCGAAAAAGGCGGTACTCGAGGTCGATGAACAGGACGATTCGTTTATCCAAGCTCATCGTAAGAAAGTCCCGCACACAGTCGATCAGAGCCGCACGGGTTTTCTCCGTAAAGTCCTGCACAGAGGGAAAGGTGTCGATGACGACTGTAAACCCTCTGAAATGCCGGTCAATACAGTCGTTCTCGGACTCCTCCTGTTGAAAGCCCGGAGCGTACACGGCCCACGCATCCCGGATCTCGGCCCCGAGGGTCGCCTGAACGGATTCAATATCGTCCTCAAGATCGAGCGTGTATGCAGTGAAGTGTTCCAGATCATTCGGGATCAGGACCAGAAGGTTCCCCACAGCGTCCGCCTTGAGAAAAGGGAACTCCCTGCCAAACCGAGTCAGCCTGTATTCATAGCGCGTTCCCCGGCCATACCATGTGACACAGGATTCCGTGGTACGCTCATCCTGCCACAGAACCTCAACCAAATGCTTATGGAGGATGCCCTTTTCGGGAGGCTGTGGGGTGAACATTTCCCAGCAGGCGTTGGGCAGATAGTACCCGCATTGGTGGCTGCCGGTGAGGCCCGCATCATTGGCGGAAAAAGATTAAGAGACGAATATTGTTTTTCGGTGAAAATCGAGGAGATCTGGATCAGGTCGGAACCTATTGGGCAATATAATTTCTTTCCCCTCATATGATAGGAACAACAGCTTCACTGAACTATCAGCATTTTCGATAAGCTTATCTGAATAGACCACTCGAAGGTCCTCAGAAATAGTCATTAATCCACGATCAAAAGCACGATCATGAAGTGCATTTAGACATAAGCCATTGCATGGATTAACTCTGTTTGCTTTATCTGTTGACCAGGGAGATATATGACTTGCATTTAAAAGAAGCGAATTATTCAAACCAGTCACGCAACAAGTTTCTTCATACGATGCCAGCACGGAAGATCGGAAAAACGTTTGACCAATTCGTGAAAAACCCTCTGACGCCCGGTCAACGCCTAACTGAAAATCTTCATTAATTATCAACTTTGTATTCGATCTTTTCTCCACAGAAGAACCGATTTTAAGCAATATTTGATTTGCCTCCAGAATAAGCTCTTCGCCGTTAGTAAAAAATTCTTCCCAAATTTCCGCATCAGCCTTGCTGCCATGCGAGGCGCCTTTAATGTCTCTCAGCTTCAAACTGGGATCAAAACGAGAAAAGTTGGCAAGTTTCCACGAAACGGCTGAAGGTGAACGGCCAATTAACTCCGCGAGAGAAATCACTTCAGGGTTCCGTATATGAATACGGCCAAATGGCGTTTTGCAATAAAGCTGCAATGCAAGTATCAATTCTTGACGAGTCCATTTCTTATGCATCTGACCAATTCCAAATTTTCTTTAAGCATCAACTTCTTCCATCCAAAACTTTGACACTCTTCAAGACCCTTAAGAAACTCATTTGCATGTATATTTATTGATGGCCTCTCACTGGATGGTTTGATGAAAATAACTTCATGCCAAGGATGATCTTCATTGAAATCAAGCGCAAACCCCTGTTTTAAAAAATCATTATGCAAGCACCGTAACCCTAAGGGTCCTGGCAAAAAATATTCATTTTCCCAAAGAAAATTTCTGACAGACGCTTCTGTTATATATCCATTAAAAATGACTTTTTGGTACTGTTTATAATTTGAGGCGTCTCTATAAAGATATTCAAGAAAAGTATTCATTTTTTAAAATCACAAACTTCTTAATAAAATATTATACCGGAATATCCGATACTCATAAATGCTGTCAGCAGTATCCATTCATGGATGTCTTCAGGAACGTCTCGGAGTAAAATTTGTTTGGACATAGCTACCTCTGGGAATTTTTGTTATCATGGATATCACAAATTCCCAGTGAATAGCAAGTGTAAGTAGAAAAAAAAGGTGGGCGATACAGAATTTGAACCTGTGACCTCCTGCGTGGGAGGCAGGCGCTCTAACCAACCGGTCCAATCGCCTCGAAGAAAACATTCACCCAAGCGAGGAGCAGGAGGAAATCGACTTGGTCGGCAAAGGATTCCGGGCGTTTTCGGGCCTGGGTTTCCTGGAGGAGGAAGAATGTGGCGGGTCCGATGAGGTCGAGTCCGGCGTTCAGAAGCATGCCCGTCAGGATGGCGGCGAGCAAGGCGGCGCGGCTGATCCAGAGCACTTGCGAGTAGCTGTCTGGAAATTTTTGTTCGAGGGATCTACTGGACAGGTCTCCGGGACGATCCCGCCATTCGCTCCAAAGCACATTGGCCAGTAGCCAACCGGCGCGATAGAGCATCCATGCGAGGATGCCCCGGGCGGCCGCCAGTTCGGGATGGAGGAGGGGGAGGGCGGCCCAGCCGAGCACCACGCAGGGGATTTTCAGTCCGGGAAGGTCCTGCAGACGGCGGTTTCCGGGGAGAAGCCGGCGGGTGTACAGGGCGGCCAACAACATGTAACCGCCCGCGACCCAACGGGTATGCGGGGGACTGAAACGCAGGCTGATGACAAGCCCGATCAGCGCGAGGAGGATCACGGCGCGGACGGTCAGGGGGTGCGCGCGCAACCAGTGCGTCCGTTGTGGATGGTTGATGGCGTCTTCGGGGGAAGACGGACCGCATCGGTCCAACGCGTAGACGCACAGCGCGGCGGAAACCACCAAAACCTGGAGGGCGGACGGGATGGAAATTTCGAAATGGGCGCCCGCAGAAAGCAGCATGGCCCAAGCGATCAGCCCGATGTGCAGGTTCAGATGCCAGAACGGCTGGAGACGATTGCGGAGATGCACGTTGGTCCGTCAGCCGGGCGTTTGTTTCAAGGCCACCTCCAGATGTTGGCAAACGGTTTCGAGGACTTTGATGCGGGCATGGGCCTTGTCATTGCCCTCCACCAAAACCCAGGGCGCCTTGGGCGCGTGGGTGAGGGCGACCATGTCGTCCACGGCCGCCGCATAGGCATCCCACTGCTTTCGGTTTCGCCAATCTTCTTCGGTGATTTTCCACTGCTTGTAGGGGGTTTTTTTCCGTTCTTCAAAACGCCGGAGTTGCTCGTCTTTGTCGATTTGTATCCAGAATTTGATGAGAACGGTGCCGTGGTCGCAAAGTTGGTGCTCGAATTCGTTGATTTCCGCGTAGGCCCGTTGCCATTCGGGAATGCGGGCAAAGCCTTCCACCCGTTCCACCAATACCCGTCCATACCAGGAGCGGTCGAAAATGGTGACCCGTCCCGCCCGGGGCAAATGACGCCAAAAGCGCCAGAGATAATGGTGGGCTTTTTCCTCGTCGGTCGGGGCGGCAATGGGAATGACGCTGTATTCCTGGGCGTCGAGACCTTGCACCAAACGCCGGATGGCTCCGCCCTTGCCGGCAGCATCCTGACCTTCGAAGACCAGAACGGTGGAAATCTTTTTGAGCTTGGCCTGATGCTGCAATTGATAGAGTTTGCGTTGCAGGGATTTGAGATTTTTTTTGTAGAGATCGCGTTCCAGGGTTTTGGAAAGGTCCATCTTCGCGAGTTGACCGCGTTTGGGTTTCATGCGGCGGTTCCAGGCACTCATTGACAGTCCTTTGGATAACCGCTTGGGAGAGCCCTTCGACGTTCGCGCGGCATTCGCCAGAACCGGTTCGGGCGTTTCCAGCGCCGCTTCGAGGCGGCTCAAGATTTCCCGGGCCACCCGAAGGGTGCGGGTCCGTTTGTGTTTGCCGTCCACAATGAGCCAGGGAGATGGGCCTTTGGCGGACTTTTGGACAATCTCCTCGGACAGTTCGATAAAGCGGTCGTAATGGCCCCAATTTTCCCAAGCGCCCGGTTTGACCTGCCACTCGGTATTGGGATCCGAGGAGAGTTTTTCCAGGCGTTTGCGTTGGTCCTTTTTCCCCAAATGCATCCAGATCTTGATCAGGATCACGCCGTTCTCGCAAAGGGTTTGCTCGAATTTTTCGATTTCCCGCAGGTGTTGGTTGAACAGATCCTTGGAAATTTGACGGTGTACGCGCAGGAGAAGCGGGCGTGAGTACCAAGCGCTCAGATACAGGCCAATTTGGCCATTCCCCGCGAGGTCCCGCCAATAGCGCCAGAAAAGGGGGCGTTCTTTTTCCAGCGGGTTGGGTTCCACGTACGCGTGGGTCATGATGCCGCGGGGATCCATCCAGGCGTTGAGGGTATTGACCATTTCGTGTTTGCCCGCGCCATCCACTCCCGCGAAGACCACCATCACCGGTCGGCGGGCCTTGAGGAGGGCCTGTTGGGCCGCGACCAGTTCATTGCGCAAATCGGGAATGGCGTCCTTGTACTCGGATTTTTTTGTTTTTCCGCGCCCTTCGATGTCTTCAAATGATGCACTCATGAGCAACTCTTAGCGCATATCGTCTTGAATGTAAAACAATTCTGCGAAAAGACGCGTCTTGCGGCGCTTGGACAAGGGCGAAGGGCGAGAGTGCGGCTGCACTTCAGCCACAACCTGCATTTCGAAATAAAAAACGAACCACTGATCACACTGATGGGCACTGATGGACACTGAGGCGGGTTTTTAGTGTCGGGA
The DNA here is from genome assembly GCA_003565815.1 of PVC group bacterium. Lineage (GTDB taxonomy): Bacteria > Verrucomicrobiota > Kiritimatiellia > SS1-B-03-39 > UBA6053 > PXAS01. The sequence continues at coordinate 1,726 of PXAS01000469.1, read as the reverse complement.
TGCCGCGCTGGGTGAATCCGAGGCGCAACGGATAGAGCGATTGCGGAGGGTTGTGGCCAAGCTCCCAAGGTAATTTTTTTTTAAGGTGAAAGCGTTTTTTTTTCGCCCGTCAAAAGTGGTGGGCACGGTGGGAGTCGAACCCACACGCCTTTCGGCACCGGATCCTAAATCCGGCGTGTCTGCCATTCCACCACGCGCCCGTTCGATCCGGTCCCGCGCGCCACGCGGGGGAAATTGGTGGAAGCTCAGGGGCTCGAACCCTGGACCCGCTGATTAAGAGTCAGCTGCTCTACCGACTGAGCTAAGCTTCCATGAGGGCCTTCTTAGGCGAAAAGACCCGGGGCTGACAAGGAAAATCCCCGGGAAAATCCGTGGAAAAATCGGGGGATTGCCCACAGAAATGGCTTGTCAGTCCCAAGGGGGCGTGGCATGGGGAACGCATGACATCCAGGAAGCGAAAAATTTGTGTGATTTTGGTGGACCGGGCCAATTACGGGCGAATGTGGCCGGTGATGCGGGCGATTCAGCAAGAGCCGGAACTGGAACTTCAAGTGATCTGCACGGGAACCATGTTGTTGGAACGCTTCGGCAAAGCCATGGACCAAGTAAAGGCGGACGGCTTTCCCGTGGATGCGCAGGTGTACATCGAACTCGAAGGTTCCGTGCCCGCAACCATGGCCAAGTCGATTGGCTTCGGCGTCATTGAATTCACCACCGAATTGCAACGACTGGCGCCGGACATCGTCCTGATGATCGGCGACCGCTATGAGGCGTTGGCGGCGGCAATCTCCACCGTGTATCAAAATTTCACCCTGGCGCACATCCAAGGGGGCGAGGTGAGCGGATCCATTGATGAATCCGCCCGACACGCGATCAGCAAATTCGCGCACTATCATTTTCCGGCCACCCAACGTTCCGCCGAGTATTTGGTGCGTATGGGCGAAGATCCCAAAACCGTGTTCAACGTCGGTTGCCCGGTGGGGGATGTGATCCATCACTTGGAGGGCCCGTTGCCGCCGGAGGTGTTCCGAAGCGGCGTGGGCGCGGATATCGATGTGTCCCAACCCTATGATCTGGTGATTTTCCATCCGGTCACCACGCAATGCGAGGAGGAATGGGCGGAGGTGAACGCATTGCTGGAGGCCTTGGACACGCTTCGCCATCCCACGGTGTGGCTGTGGCCGAACATCGACGCGGGGGCGGATCATATTTCCAAGGGATTGCGGATTTACCGGGAACGGCATCCGCAAAACACTTGGTTGCGGCTGTTGAAAAACCTGCCGCCGGAACATTTTCACGCGGCCCTAAAGCACGCGCGGCTGGCGATTGGCAATTCCAGCAGTTTTGTGCGGGACAGCACGTTCATGGGTACCCCGGTGGTGCTGGTGGGAAATCGTCAGGAGGGCCGGGAAACCGGACGGAACCTCATTCAGGTTCCCAGTGAGAAAAACGCCATTCTGGAAGGGATCCGCAGCCAAGCTGCACACGGTCGATACCCGCCCGACACGCTCTACGGGAATGGAGATGCGGCCTCTGCCATCGTCAAACGGTTGCTCGATCTGCCGCTGTATCGGCAAAAACGCATCCACTACATCCACGATGTCCTTACGGATGTCGGCTCCTGAAGGGAAATTGCGCCCATGTGTGGATTCCTACTGAGCATTCGGCCGGATGAAGGCATTCGGCAACGCTTCGAGCCCGCGTTGGCGCGCCTGGCCCATCGGGG
>PXAS01000243.1 GCA_003565815.1 PVC group bacterium | reverse complement strand
TCGATCCCCTCATCGTCACCATCGCCTTCGGCGCCTCTTTCTGCACCGGTCTCCTCTTCGGCGCCTACCCCGCCATCCAGGCCTCCAACCAAAACCTGGTGGAAATCCTCTCCCGGGAATAGGTGGTTCCTTTTTTGGGGATAACATCACTGTTCATTTCGTTCCGCAATAGACGCCCCGACATCGTAATTCCGCAAGCTCTCGTCCAGTCCGCCGGGACGGTTTTCGAGCGTCCACAATCGGCGATGTTCGGCTTTGGCCTCCCGCAAGAGGTCTTTTTCGTCCACTTTCATGCCGGTGGCCGCTCCGCCGCGCAACAAGCCGAGCTTCAAGTTGCGGGCCGTTTGCGCCCACGCCTCGGCGCGGGTTTGCGGACGCGGCAATGCCGCCAACACCTCCAGGGCTTTCCCAATGGCGTCCGGGGTCGCCCGCACGTTCTCGCCTCGGAACATTTTGAAAATCGCGCTGGCATTGTTCGGAAAAATACCGGTCACATCGCTGACCCGTCCGAGGGCGAGCCATTTTTCGGTGGCGCCGGCTTCTCCGTCAAAGGCCTCCACATCACACCAGCGCCAGGCGTCCTCCGTCCGGGCGGTTTCGGGATTCCAGGCGTAAAGGCCCGCCCAGGCCAGGGCGGGAAAACTGACTTCCGGGAGCTGCAGATGCCCCCGGTCGCCCCAATCGGTCAACAACAGCCCGGAGGCGTGGTTTTTCCGCCCCGATTCAACCGCCTCCCGAATGTTTTGCAACATGTTTTCCGTGCGCCCGCCGAAACTTTGCCAAGAGGACGTGCCCGGACACACGGCGAATTCAAGGCCGGAGTCGGCAAAGCGTTTGCCGTGGGTTTCAAACGGATGTCCGGCCTCATAGCCCCATTCCAACGCGATCGCCTCCCGGGGGATCTTGTGGAGTTGATCCGGATGCTTCACGAGGATGTCCCCCCAAAATTCCGGACGCAGGCCATGGCGTCGGATCACATGACGCATGATCCGGGCCACGAAATCCGCGTACACCGATCCCATTCCCTCCCGTTGGCATTGGGTTTTGCTTTTTCCTTGCCCCAATTCCCAGGTCTCGTCGCAGCCGATATTGACCCGGTCGGCGGAAAAATGGGGCAACAATTCGTCCAGCAATCCCCGCACCAGTTCAAAAGAGGCCTGATCGGGATGCAAAACCGAACCCTCCGCCCGCCATTCGCCCCAGGGCGTTTCAAAGCCGTCCGCACATTCCGCGTAGGCGCGATATTCGGGATGGCACAGCCACCGCTCGAAATGTCCGAAGCAATTTTGATTCGGAACCAGTTCCATGCCGTGTTCGGCGCAAAGCCCCCGCAGCCATTTCACGTCCCCGGCTGTGATCGGCGAGGCTTCTTGATGAAAACGGGGATGCGCCGCATACGCAAAGGTATGCTCGGTGTAGAGTTGCAATTCGTTGAAACGGAAGGCGGCCAACAGCTTGACCCAGCGCGCCAGCCCCTCGCGGGTGGGCACCTTGCAGCGGCTCACATCCAGCATGAACCCGCGACGGACGAATTCCGGTTCGTCGGCCAAAACCCCGCAGGGTGTGTGCGCGGGATCTCCGCCCTGCCACTGCCGAACATGGGCCAGGGCATGGCGCAAAGCTTCGGGACCTCCGATTTCCAGGCGTTTCCGACGCTCGGAAAGCTCCAACCGATACCCTTCCGAGCGTCGGAAGTCTCCTGGAACCGCAATGCGTTCGAGATCGGCATGGGTTTGCAACGCGCGGGTATCCACGAAACCCGGCAAGGGGTCGAATGTGCGCGGAACCGGCAAAAAAGCAGGTATCGGGTTCAACATTCCAAGCGCCAAATTTCCTCGACGGGTTGACGTTTGCGGATCAGGACCGGATTGCGATTGACGGAGAGCAGCACTTCCGGCGAGGCGGGAAAGGAGTTGTAGTTGCGCGTGGACATGGACGCGCAATAGGCGCCCACGCCTTCGATGACCATGAAATCCCCGATTTCGGCACCTTCCATGGGCCGGGGGGACAGGGCCTCGGGGTCGCCGGGCGCGGGGGTGAGAATGTCACCGGACTCGCAACAATGTCCCACCACGATCACCTCGCGCACGGGGCCGGGCACCTGCGCGGCCGTCCGGGGAATCACGACCAGCGGATGCTGGGCGCCATACAGACTGGGGCGCAGCACATCTGTCATCCCGGTGTCCAGACGATAGAAAAGGTATCCGTCTTTTCCGGTGTCGACGACATCCTGCAAGGTGCTCAACAAACAGCCGGCATTGGCCACGAGATACGTGCCCGGCTCAATTTCCAAGTGGATTTTGCGCCCGGTTTTGGCCGCAAAGTTTTCCAGCGCTTCCTTCACGGGGGCGCCCGCGTTTTGCAAATCGGTTCCGGTTTCAGTCCGCATGCGGGCCACCTTGAACCCACCGCCCAAATCCAGGGCCACGACGTGTTTGAAGCGTTCCACCAGGGCGAGACTCAGTCCGGCCACCCGTTGCCACACCGCCGGATCGCCGCCGCTGCCGATGTGGGTGTGTATGCGCACGCACTTGAGTTGATAGGTCCGCAACAGCGCAGCGGCTTCATTGGCATGTTCATGCCAAATGCCGAAGGAACTGGCCGGACCGCCCACGTTGGTGCGGTTGGTGCCGCCGGACCCCAGACCGGGATTGAAGCGCAATCCGATTTCCGAACCCCGCCGAAGCATGCCGGCGGTTTTGATTTGCTCCAGGCTGGTGGCGTTCAGCAAAACGCCCTGATCCAGCAATACGCCCAGGTTGCGGGGAAGTTCCTGCGCGCTCAGGGAAATATGGTCCGCGGGAATACCCGCCGCGAGGGCACGCTCCACTTCGTGACCGGAACTGGCGTCGATGTGCAGCCCCAATTCATGAAAGAGTTTCAGAATACGGCGGTTCGGACAGGCTTTCATCGCGTAACGGACCGTGAGGCCGTGGGCATGGGGAAACGCAAGGCATTCCCCGGCGCCTTTCCGCAGGGTGGCCTCATCATAAATGTACACGGGGGTGCCGTGGCGTTCGGCGATGTCGCGGGCAATTTCGGGGGTCAAAAAGCGTAAAGTTTCCAAAGTTTGATTTTCAGGGTGCATGATCTTTTATTTCGGTTATACAAGGGGACGCCCCGACACATAAACCGAAATCGCCGGGAAAACAGCAGGAAAAATGGAAAAACATTCTCACACCCTTCGCGCCGTCCTTTTTGACATGGACGGCACCCTCATTGATACCGAGCGCATTGGCGCCGCCTCCTGGGATCATGCGGGCGCGGATATCGGCGTGGTCGTGCCGGATTCCCTGAAGCGCGATATGGTGGGACGAAACATGAACGACATTCAGGCGCTGGTGGAAAAGCACATGGCGGGCGAAGATACGAAAGGGCTTGTGGATCGTGCCAACCATCACTATCACCGTCTGATCCAGGAAGCGCCGCCGCCGGTCAAATCCGGGGCGCGCGAATTGCTGGAAGCCTTGCGCGACCTGAACGTCCCCATGGCGCTGGCCACCTCCAGCCGCCATGCCCAGGCGGAGGACAAGCTGGGGCGCACGGGCCTGCGGGAATTTTTTCAGGTGATTGTCGCGGGGGATCAGGTGGACCGGGGAAAACCCGATCCGGAAATCTTCCAAACCGCCGCCGAAGCCCTGGGAGTCCATGCCCGGGAATGCGCGGTGTTCGAGGATTCCGGCCCCGGGATCGAGGCGGCGGAACGCTCGGGCGCCCTGGCGGTTTTCGTTCCCGAATCCTGGCCGCCCGACCCGGCACAGGCGCTCTTCGCCCATGAGGTGTTTCCCGACCTGAACCGCGCCGCCGCGTTTTTACTCCCTTTGTTTGCCCGATAAGCTTTCAACCTTCACCCCTCACCCCCTCCGACACATGACCAAGCTGATTTCCTGGAACGTCAACGGGCTTCGCGCCGCCCTGAAAAAAGATTTCGCCGCCTCCATGGAGGCCGCCGCCCCCGACATTCTCTGCCTGCAGGAAATCAAGGCCCAACCCGCCCAAGTGGATTACCGCTGGCCGGAGGATATGACCGTTTTTTGGAATCCGGCCCTGAAACCGGGATACTCCGGCACCCTGCTGGCCACCCGGCTGCCGGTCATTTCACAGCGCAACGGCATCGGCATGGAAAAACACGACCGCGAAGGGCGGGTGATCACCGTGGAACACCCCGAGTATTTCGTGGTGACCGTTTACACGCCCAATTCCCAAAACGAATTGCGCCGCCTGCCCTACCGTACCGAGGAATGGGACCGGGATTTTCTTGCCTATGTCAAAGAACTCGAACAGGACAAACCCGTGATTTTCTGTGGCGATTTGAACGTGGCCCACAAGGAGATCGACCTCGCCAACCCCGCCTCCAACCACCGAAATCCCGGTTTTACCGACGAGGAACGGACAGGCTTCGAGAACATTTTGGAGGCGGGCTTCGTGGACAGCTTCCGCGCCCTGCATCCGGACAAAGCGGAACAATATACATGGTGGAGTTACCGCACCCGCGCCCGGGAACGCAACGTCGGCTGGCGCATCGATTACGTCTGTATTTCCCAAAGCCTCCGCCCGCGCCTGCATGACGCGTTTATCCGCCCCGACATCCACGGCTCCGACCATTGCCCCGTGGGCGTGGAAATCTCCTGAGTGCGGACGGGAGCGCCGGTCTCCTCACCGGCTGGGGCGAAGGGGGCAAAGCAAACTTCACTGCTAATCGCAGCCCCCGAGCCCGGCGTCGAGCGCTTCCGCCCCGTCCCCCTCTGCCGCTTCGCGTCATTCACCCCCGTGCCCCACAGCCATTGCGCCAGCACCGAGATGAGCACGAGGGCGACGCGTGTTGTTAGCGCCTGTAACGAACACGGCAAAGAGCGACATCCCTTTCTGTATCGGAATCGTCCGAATCTGAAAAATATGCCGCAGAAATTTTTTGAGAAATGAGTTTACAAATTCCTAACAAATGTGGTAAAGGAAGCTTTTGATATACAGTTATCATTACAACCCCCCCCCTTTGAAGGAGACAAACATGCCCTACTCCGGCTTCTACCGCATTATCCTGCCTTTTCTGCTCGCGTCCGCCACGTTGAGCCACGCCCAAGTACCCAGTTCCGAGATTCAATTGGGGGACAATTTTTCGATCACTCCCGCCCTGCACCTCAACGCCGTTGTCGGTAGCAGCAGTGCCGACCACCCCGAGGAATTCGCCGCCGGGGCCCATGATCCGAATCGCGACGGCGCGTTTCAATTGCAATCCTTGGAGCCGAGCCTGTCCCTGCGTTGGGGCGACCACTTGGCTGCGTTCGCCACCGGTTCCCTTTTTACCGATATCGATGATGAATTCGAATGGGAATGGGAAGAAATTTTCGTGAAACTGCACAATCTTCCCGCGGGGATGGAACTTCGCGGCGGGCGCTTTCTCAATCGGGTCGGCTTTTACAATCCCGTGCATCTTCATGGCTGGGAAACCGTGGACGCCCCCCTGCCCCACGCGCTCTTTCTGGGTGACGAAGGCCTGCAAACCATTGGCGGTGAATTGAATTTCCACCTCGACACCCGCTGGCCCTCCGTGCTCAGCATCAGCTTCGGCTCCGCCCCCGAACACGACCACCACGGGCATGGCCACGATGACCACGGACACGGCGATCATGGTCATGACGATCATGGCCACGATGACCACGGGGATCACGGCGCGTTGGAAGAATTGCAACTTGAAGACGATTTCGTGACCATCGGCTTCCGCAAACAATTCCGACGCAATGATTTTCACGCCCTGAACACCGCCCTGGCCGGTGGCCGGGGGGACAATGAGGAAGGCGGAACCTCCTGGTTTGCACTCGCCGGTCTGGAATACAACTGGCGTGAAAACGGCTTTGAGCCCGGTGGACGTGAACTGATCTGGCGTACGGAAGTCATCCGTTTCTCCGGGGATGCCAACGGCCATCACCATGATGATCACGGACACCATGACGACGATCATGACGATGACGAGCACATGCGCGCGCAGGGCTGGGGGTACAGCACCCTGTTGGCCTATCAGGCCACCGACCGCCTGCGTCCCTTTGCCCGTTTGGACCGGGTGGACAGCCTTTCCGGATTGGACCTTCCCTCCTGGACGCGTTACAGTGTGGGTACCCGCGTCGGGTTCACTCAAAACCCCGCCACCTATCTGAGGGTGCAGGGGAACTTCGACGAACGCGGAAGTGAAAGCGAGCAATCCGTTTGGGTTCAGCTCGGCTTCAGCTTCGGCGGTCCCGAAGTCCGCTAATCCATCCGCTAAATTTGCAAGGTCGTCCCCATGTTGTTTTTCTCTTCTCTCCAAAACCGTGTTTCGCTCCATGCCCGCACTTGGCTTTTCAGTCTGTGCGCGGCCTGTTGTGTCGGCGTGCTTCCCGCGGAGGATTCCCCCGCCGCATCCAAGGTGATGGTGGCGACCTTGCATCCTTTGCTCAGCGAAATGGTCACCCGGATCGCCGGGGACCATGTCCGGGTCGAGGAACTCATGGGGCCCGGCGGCAATCCCCACACCTTCGACCCCGCCCCCGGCGATTTGGCCCGTATCCAGGACGCGGCGTTGGTGGTGGCCATGGGGAAAAACCTGGAAACCTATCTCGACCGCCTGAAATCCGCTCTCCCGGACGAGGCCCGAATTTACGAGGCCGGGCGCTTGGTGCCCTCCCTGCGTATCGACGTGGAAAGCGAAGTCTTCATGTGTTGCCCCACCCACAGCCACGGGGCCATCGACCCCCATTGGTGGCACAGCCCCATGGCCATGCACCGGGCCGTCCGTCATTTGGGCCGGGAACTGGAACGCCTTCTGCCGGATCACCGCAACGAATTTCGCGCCAATACCCGCACAGTCATGGACGAATTGGAGGCGCTGCACGAATGGGTGCAATCCGAAATCGCTGAAATCCCCCGAAATCAGCGCAAACTGGTTACCGCCCACGCGGCCTTCGGTTATTTTTGCGAGGCGTACAACTTCCAGTCCATTCCCGTGCAGGGGCTGACCACCGAACGGGACCCCTCCCCCGCGTATTTGGCGGAAACCATCGAAATCATCCGCAAGGAAAACATCCGCTCGGTTTTTCCCGAACATGGCGCCAATCCCAAAATTTTGGAAACCCTGCGGCAGGAAACCGGCGTGGTGCTGGCCGACCCGCTATTGGCGGACAACACCGGGGCCAAGGACGTCAGCTATGCGGACATGATTCGGCATAACGTCAACCACATTACCGCCGCCCTCTTGAAATCCGAAAACAACTAAGTCATGCGCGGCAACCCGAGAATCGAATGGCTTCTGGTCTTGGTTTTCGCCGGTCTGCTGGCATGGCCGCTGTCCGGGCTGACCCGCAGGGCGCCTCCGACTTGGATCCCGGATGCGGCCGACCTCACCGACAGTGCCGCCACGAGTCCCGTCTGGATGGATCTCCGCTTTTCCCATGCCCCGGAAAGTTTTCGACTGTTTCAGGACGACGACATTTTTTGGGAAGGGGGCGGGTTTGAACGGGAGGACGAAGATTTGCGCTTGAGAAAAGACAAGGGGCGCATTTTGTTTTCCTTGGAAATCATTTGGCCCGAAGCCATCGACAATGCCTACGCGGAACTCAGCCTGGAACCCGAAAACCTTCCCCGGCAATCGCAGGGTTTTTGGAGTCGCGGCAACGTAAAGCGCAATCTGGAGTTTACATGGTCGAATCCAGCCCATTGAGCCCGTTGCCCATCACCAGCCTGGGGGCTTCTCATACGCCTGACGCGGCCCATGAACTTCAGGTGGAGGACCTGCATGTTCACCATGGAAAGATTTGTGCCTTGGCCGAAGTGAGTTTTTCCATCGGCTGCGGCCACTGCGTGGGCGTTTTGGGACAAAACGGCGCCGGAAAAAGCACCTTGCTCAAAAGCATCGCCGGATTGCTGCCCACCGTGAAAGGTCACATCCATTGGCGGGGTCTGCCCCTGAACAAGGTCCGCAGCGAAATCGCCTATCTCCCGCAAATCGACAGCATCGACCCCTATTTCCCCCTGACCGTGGAAGGCATGGTGGACATGGGCCGCTATCCGCACCTCGGCGAACATGCCCGATGGCGAAAGCTGGACCGCGAGGTGGTGGAAACCGCTTTGGAAACCTTGCAATTGCAGGACCTGCGCCACCGGCGGCTCTACCAACTCAGCGGCGGACAACGTCAACGCGCCCAAATCGCCCGCGCCCTGGCCCAAGAGGCCCACATTCTCCTGCTGGACGAACCGTTTTCCGGCCTCGACGAACCTTCCCAACGCATGTTGATCAAGGTCTTGCGCGATTTGGCCGACAATGGCCGCCTCTTGCTGGTTTGCCATCACGACCTCAAGGCCGTGCCCGAAATTTTTGACACCGTGCTGCTCCTGAACCGCAAACCCGTGGGATTCGGGCGGACGGAGGAGGCCTTCACTCCGGAAAATCTCAAGGCCGCCTTCGAACGGCGACCGGAGGATGTACATGTTTGATTTCCTCGACTACGGCTTCAATCAACGCGCCCTCATCGCCGCCGCCCTCATCGGCTTCAGCAACGGCGCCCTGGGGGCCTTGGTGGTGTTGCGCAAAAACGCCCTCGTGGTCAG
>PXAS01000412.1 GCA_003565815.1 PVC group bacterium | reverse complement strand
GGAACCACCGGAGGCGGTCTCTAAGGCTTTTCCAAAAGCTCAACGGACCTGTCCTGAAAAAGGCACCCCCAACGGGGTGTCTTTTTTTTTGCCTATTTTCTGGTTTTGAGTTGCTTTGGTGGGGTAAGGTGGGGTAGAGTGGGGCCGAGTGTCACACTATGTCTATCGAATTACAGCAACTTATCGCCGGTTCAGGCGGGGGACAGGCCCCGTTTATGGGACGTCATGCCCATAATTTGGACCCCAAAAAGCGGCTGACCATTCCTTCGGTTTGGCGGGATCTGGTGGGAGAAGGCAAAAGCCTTTATCTCATGCCCGGCATCGGAAGACCCTGTTTGATGCTCTTGCCTCCGCCCGTGATGGCCCAACTCATGCAACGGATGGAAAGCATGCAGCTTTCCGATCCCGAGGAGATGGATCTCATGCTGACGGTGGCGTCGGAATCGGATCACCTCACCTTTGATGCCCAAGGGCGCATTCGGGTGAAAGACGATCACCTGGCGTATGCCGGGTTGACTTCGGAGGTGATTCTTGCCGGCGCGTTCAATCGTATTGAGTTGTGGACGCCGGAGGCCTGGGCCGAAAGGCGCAACGCTTCCGCCGGTTTGGCCTCAGCGGCCAAATCACTGAAAATGTAAACCCTTCCATTCAACCTCACAAACCCGGGAGTCCCGAAATGGCGAACTTGAAAAACTTATTTGGCGTATCCGCGATCCTGCGTACCGCGAAACGAGGGCGTGCTTTCCGTCTGCCGGATGAACGCACCCGATTGCCGTTGGAACTGATGCATAAGCAGAAGTTGACGGGTGAGTACATGGGCGACCTTCGCGTGTCCGCCCGGGACAGTGCGTCGGGCCGGAGAAATCGGGGGCGATGATGGTCTGCTCTGTTCATCAGCCGGTCTTGCGGGCGGAGGTCCTGTCGGGTCTGCGGCTGCAACCCGATGCCGTATGTATTGACGCCACCTTGGGGGGGGGCGGCCATGCCGAAGCCTTGCTGGAGGCCGCGGCGCCCCATGGACGGTTGTTGGGCCTGGACCGCGATCCGGAAGCCTTGAAGCGCAGCTCGGACCGATTGGCCCATTTCGGGGCTCGGTTCCAAACCGCGCATGGAAATTTTGCGGAGATCCGCGCTTTGGCGGAAACCCATGGTTTTTGGGATGCGGATGCCATCCTCATGGACATGGGCGTCAGCTCGGATCAGTTGGACACCCCGGAACGTGGCTTCAGTTTCAGGCATGAAGCCCCTTTGGATATGCGGATGGATCCCACCACGGGTGCGACTGCGGCCGAATGGCTGGCCGGTGCAACGGAAACGGAAATTGCCAATGTCATCTTCCGCTACGGCGAAGACCGGGCCTCCCGGCGAATCGCCAAGCGGATTGTCGAGACCCGGGATGAAAACCCCATCCGTACGACGACCGAGCTTGCCGCTTTGGTGGAAATGGCGATTGGCGGACGCAAGGGTGCGCGGATTCATCCGGCCACGCGCACCTTCCAGGCCCTGCGCATGGTGGTCAACGACGAATTGACCTCGATCGAACGGGGACTGGAAGGGGCCTTGGAGGTCTTGAAGCCGGGGGGGCGTTTGGCGGTCATCTCCTTTCATTCCCTGGAAGACCGGATCGTCAAACAAACCTTCCGCCGCCATGAAGGCCGGGAAATTTCCCTCTATGAAGGGGGCAGCGAATGGCGGGGGGACTTCCCCCGCGTCACCCGGGTGACCCGGAAGCCGGTGGAGGCCGGTGAACAGGAGCGAACGGCCAATCCCAGGGCACGTTCGGCGAAATTAAGAATTGTTGAGAAAGGAATGCAAAATGACGGCAAAGCGTAAAATCAAAAGAAAAACCACGGCCACGAGATCCCGCAATCGGAAACTGCAGACGCAGGGATTCCGCATGCCCATGCGCTCGGCGTTGATCGCAGTGCTTTTGGGTGCCGGTGGCATCTTCTACCTGTTGTTGTGCAGTCGGACCGAAGCCCTGGCGCGCCAGATTAAAACCGAGGAGCACGAGTTGGAGCAACTGCGTCGACGGGTGGCCGGGGAGGAGGTCCGCTGGAATGACATGATCAGTCCCCGCAACCTCCAAGCGGCCCTGAGGGCCAATAATCTGAACATGGGCCTGCCTCGTCATGACCAAGTGATCCACATTCGGGACATGGCCCTGTGGGAAAGCGGCCATGGCGAACGCACCATGGTCAGTCGCTTGGATTCGAATCGTGGAGGCATGAGCGTGCGGTGAAAAAAATCAGCGGTCTGCGATTGCGGGCCGGGTTGACCGGCCTGTTCATTTTAGCTGTGTTCGGCGGACTCGCCGCGCGGGTGGCTCATTTGCAGCTCGGAGACCACTCCGAGCTGCGACTGACTTATCAGCGTCGCGTGATCCATCGTGAAGAATTGAAAGCGGCCCGCGGCGCCGTGCGGGATCGCAATGGCAGGCTATTGGCTTTGGACGAATCCAGAAAGAATGTGGGCGTGGACCCGAGTTTCATTCATGCGCACAACAATCCCCAACTGGTCCAAGCGGCCCTGTCCCGGTTTCTGCATGTCGAGCCCGCCATGATTGGCGCCCGCCTTCAGGAAACCCATCGACAATTCGCATCTTTGGAGCAATTCGTGGAAGAACCCCGGGCCGAGGAACTGGATGCCTATCTGAGGGCGCATTCCTTGAGGAACGGGGTGGTGATGGACAACATCAATGTCCGTACCTACCCCCATCAAAACCTGCTCAGTCACGTGGTGGGCTTTGTCAATCGCGAGGATGTGGGCTCGGCCGGCGTGGAACAAACCATGCATCGCTTTCTGCAGAGCCGGGGCGGAATTCGCGTGAGTGAAAAAGATGGCCGCAGGCGCGAAATGGCCAGCCGCCGTTCTTTGCAAATCGACCCCACCGATGGCGCCGATGTGACCCTGACCGTTGACATGTATCTTCAATACGGCGTGGAGGAGGCCCTGGACAAGGCCTTGGAACAGTTCGGAGCCGCAGGCGGGTGGGCCTTGGTCATGGATGTCAAAACCGGTGAAATTCTGGCCATGGCCAGCCGACCGGACTATGATCCCAATGCCTTCAACCGTACCCCCAGCGAGAACATGCGCAATCGCAATGTCACCGGCAGTTATGAGCCGGGATCCATTTTCAAAGGCTTGATTTTCGCGGCCGCATTGAACGAAGGCTTGGTGGATCCCGAAGAAATCATTGATTGTGAATACGGGGTCTGGATTCACCGCAACCGTCCTTTGCGCGATTATCATCCCTATGCCCGCCTCACCGCCGAAGAAGTTTTGCACAAATCCAGCAACATCGGCACCGCGAAAATCGCCCTGCGCATGTCTCCGGACATGATGTACGGGTATTTGCGTGATTTCGGGTTTGGCCAGCGGACGGGCATCGATTTGCCGGGCGAAGAATCCGGGATCATGCATGCCCCCCGAAATTGGGACAGTCTGACCCATAGCCGCATGTCCATTGGCCACGCCGTGAACGTAACGGCGGTCCAAATGGCGGCGGCCATGAATGCCATTGCCAATGATGGGGTGTTGATGCGTCCGTACGTGGTGCGGGAAGTGCGTTCTCCCTCCGGAGATTTGTTGTTCAAGCGCCACCCGGAGGAGGCGGGTCCGCCAGTGGTACGCCCCGAGGTCGCGCGGGAAATGAGACGCATGCTCGCGGGGGTTACCCGTCCCGGCGGGACGGGGCGCCGCGCCGCGATCGAGGGCTTTGAAATCGCCGGGAAAACCGGGACCGCCCAAAAAGTACTGCCGGGCGGCGGGTATGCGGATAAACTGAACGTGGCCAGCTTTGTCGGGTTTTTGCCCGCGCAAAATCCCGCCGTGACCATTCTCGTGAGCATCGATGAACCGCAGGGAGAGCTGCGCACCGGAGGTTCCGTGGCCGCGCCCGTGTTCAAGGAAATCGCCGAGTACGCCATTGGCTACTATGGCATTCCGCCGGAGGGCTTTTGAAATGAACGCACATGAAGGCGTTTTTTTGCCTCCTGAAATCTGGCGGACGGCGCTGGGGCTGGCGCCGGGCGCCCGCTTGCCCGCCCAATGGCCGGAGCAATTGCACGGGGTGACGCCCGATTCCCGCCAAGTGCGCCCGGGGGTGATTTTCCATGCCGTTCAGGGCACGAAAATGGATGGACACGCGTATTTGGACGAGGCCGTTCGCCGCGGAGCCACCGGGTTGGTGGTGGAGAAAGCCCCCGGCCATCCCCTCAAGGCGCCTTGCGTGGTGGTGCCCGATTCCCGGGCCGCTTTGGCGCGACTGGCCTGTGCCTTTCATGGAAACCCCGCCGCCGAGTTGAACCTGATTGGCATCACCGGCACCAACGGGAAAACGACCGTGGCCGCCTTCGTCCGCCAACTCTTTGAGGGCCTGGGGCTTCGTTGCGGCATGCTGGGCACCGTTTCATATGCCTTCGGATCCCGGGAGATCCCCGCCCGACGGACCACGCCCGGCGCCCCGGAACTCCACGGGTTGCTCCGGGCCATGCGGGACGCGGATTGTACCGAGTGTGTGATGGAAATTTCTTCCCATGCCCTGGATCAATGCCGGGTGGAAGGACTGGAAGTGGACACGGCGGTTTTTACCAATCTCAGCCAGGATCATCTGGATTATCATGCGGACATGGAATCGTACTTCCGCGCCAAAGCGCGTTTGTTTGCCTTTCCCTCGGTCACCACCCGTATCGTCGGTGAAGATGCCTGGTCCCGCCGTTTGGCCAAAGCGCATGGGGACAAGGTCTTGACCTGCGGATTGGCGCCCGATTGCGACGTTCGCGCCGAGGATCTCCAGTGCAACCGGGACGGTACCCGGGCCCGTCTCCTCACGCCTTGGGGGGAAGGGGAATTGGTCTTGCAGATTCCCGGTCACCACAATGTCAGAAATGCCCTGCAAGCCATCGCGGTGCTGGCCGCGGGCGGAACCCCTCTGTCATTGATTTTGCCTCTGGTTCCCGGACTGATGGCGGCGCCGGGACGTTTGGAAAGCCTGCCGTCCACCGTGGGACGCGTGGTCGTGGATTACGCGCACACCCCGGATGCATTGGAAAATGTCCTGGAAACCCTGCGTCCGCTGACAAAGGGCCGCCTGATCGTGGTCTTTGGTTGCGGCGGGGACCGGGATCGCGGCAAGCGCGCCCCCATGGCCGCCCGGGCCGCCGCCCATGGGGATTTCCTCATTTTGACCCAGGACAATCCCCGAACCGAAGATCCCCATCGGATTTTCACGGACATGTTGGAAGGAATTCCGTCCAAAACGTTGATCGAGGTGATTCCCGACCGCGCCGCCGCCATCCGCAGGGGGGTGGAAATGTTGGGGCCGGACGATTTGTTGCTCATTGCCGGAAAAGGACATGAAGCCACCCAGGAATTCGCAAACTCGAAAGTCCCCTTTGACGACCGGGAGGTTGCGAAAAAGTGTTTGCGAAAGCGTGACTTGTGTCCCGTGGGAGGTGTTTCCTGACATGACGCGTTTTGATCCCGAATATTTGCAGGCCTGGACCCGGGGGACGTGGACCCGACAACCGGGCGCCCCCATCAAAGCCGTAGTGCACGACACCCGTGCCATGGTCGATGGGGCGTTGTATGTCGCGTTGCCGGGCGAGCGCTTTGATGGCCACGATTTTCTCGAAACGGCGGCCAACGACGGCGCGGTGGCCGCATTGTGCAGTCAAGGAAGGGCACATCCCGCACTTCCTTGTTTGGAGGTGTCCGACCCGTATCAAGCGTTGAAGGATCTTGCCGCCGGCTTTCGGCAAACCCTCGGGGGGCTGATTGTGGGGGTGACCGGCAGCGCCGGGAAAACCACGGTCAAGGATCTGATCGCCGAGATGCTGGCTTGCAGGGGGGACACGTGCAAAACCCGGGGAAATTGGAACAACCACATTGGCCTCCCCTTGAGTATGCTCGGCATGTCTCCGACGGATGATTTCGGCGTGTTTGAGCTGGGCATGAACCATCCCGGCGAAATCGCAAGTTTGACCGCCATCCTGAAGCCCATTTGCGGATTGGTGACCTCCATTGGCGAAGCGCATTTGGAAGCCTTTGACGATGTGGAGGGCATTGCCCGCGAAAAAGCCGCCTTGTTGGCCGGTTTGCCCCCCGAGGGGTTGGCGGTGGTGGATATCGACTCGCCTTGGCGGGCCTGCCTCTTGGCGCACGCGAAATGTCGGGTGGTGCGTTGCTCTTTGCGGGAATCGGCGGATTACACCGGACGCCCCTCGGACGCGGGCGGCCTTTATTTGCATGTGGTGGACAATCGGCATGGACTTTCTTTCGAAGTGCCCATGCCCCTTCCCGGAACCCATATGATGCGCAATTTGCTCTTGGCGGTTGTCGTGGCCCGCGAATTCGGGCTGACCCCCAAGGAAATTTGTGACGGTGTCGGGCGTTTCGCGCCGGCCCCGATGCGCTGGGAAACCGTCAAGGCGGGTCCTTGGACCGTGATCAATGACGCCTATAACGCGAACCCGCTGAGCATGCGCAGCGCCGTGAAAACCTTTGCCGCTCTGGAGCGTCCCGTGGAGAAATGGCTGGTGCTGGGCAGTATGGCGGAATTGGGTCGCGGAGAGGAACGCGCCCATCGTGAACTCGGCGGATTTCTGTCGGAATTCTCTTTCCACGGCTTGATCTGCGTGGGAGAAAAAGCCCGGTGGATCGCCGAGGGCGCAACCATGGCGCCGAAATATTGCGTGGACACGGTGGAAGATGCCGCCAAACGCCTGCGGGAATGCGCCGGTCCCGGATCCGGCATTTTGATCAAGGCTTCCCGCGCCGACCAACTTGAACGTTTGATTCCCTGTTTAAACGTGGACCCCCCTGAAGGAAGACCCGGAACATGATGTATTGGATTTATGAGTGGTGGCTTGAGTTGCGGGACCCCGCATGGCGCGAGGCCCTCAGCCCTTTGCGGTTGCTGGCCTACGTCACCTTCCGGGCCATGGCCGGCGCCGCCACGGGGTTTCTGCTAAGCCTCATCCTGGGACCCTGGGCCATCCGCAAATTGTTGGAGTTGAAAATCGGCCAACCCGTCCGCGATGACGAAGTCCTCAAAATGCAGCGCAAAAAAGCGGGGACCCCAACCATGGGCGGACTCTTGATTTTGGGGACGCTTTTCGTTTCCGTGGCCCTCTGGTGCCGTCCGGGCAGTCCCTTTGCCTACTTGGCCATGGCCGCGATGCTGTGGATGGGAGGCATCGGCTTTCTCGACGACTACATGAAAGTCCGCAAAAAAAACAGCGCCGGCATCTCCGGACGTCTGAAGTTGCTGGGGCAGTTCTGTTGGGTCTTGGTGCTGTTTTATTTGATGGAAACGTTGCCCGAAACCCAGGAGCGCAGCCGTCAGCTCATGCTGCCGTTTCTGAAAGAACCGGTCATCCCCCGCATGGGGCTTCTGGTGACCATGGTCTTCATGACCCTGGTGATTTTGGGTGCCAGCAATGCCGTGAACCTCACCGATGGGCTGGACGGACTGGCGATTGGGTGCAGTAACGCCGTGGCCGTGGCCTATCTGGCCATGAGCTATGTGGCCGGGCACGTGGTTTTCGCCGAACATTTGCAGGTGCCCTACATTGCCGGGTCCGAAGAGCTTGCGGTGTTTTTCGGCTGTTTGTTGGGCAGCGGTCTCGGATTTCTCTGGTTCAATTGCCATCCCGCCCGCGTGTTCATGGGGGATACGGGCAGTTTGGCGCTGGGGGGCGGGATTGCCACCGCCGCCATTCTCATCAAACAGGAAATCACCCTGATCTTCGTGGGCGGGATTTTCGTCATGGAGGCGGTGAGCGTGGTATTGCAGGTGGCCTCCTTCAAATTGACCGGAAAGCGGATTTTCCGTTGCGCACCCATCCATCATCATTTCGAGATGGAAGCCAAAGACGCCGCCGAACGGGAAGGCCGGGACGTGGAAGTGGTGGAAACACTGGTCACCATTCGTTTCTGGGTCCTGGCCATCATTTTCGCCATACTCGGCATTGCCACACTGAAGATTCGATAAGATGAATGCCTTCACCTGCATACTCGGAACCGGAAGCAGCGGCCAGGCCGCCGCAAAGCTCCTGCGGGCGCAAGGTCTGGGCGGCGGGTGTGTCTGTGCGGAAAAGCCGCCGCCGCCGCCGCCGCTGCGCGAGGCTTTCGCGGCGGACGGGTTTCCCTTCCAAGGAACACTGCCGGACGCCGTCCCCTCCCGGGTGATCGTCAGCCCCGGTTTCTCCATGGATCACCCCTGGCTTGAGGCCCTCCGACAACGGGAGATCGCCCCGATCCCCGAATTTGCCCTGGGGGCTTCTTTTCTGGAAGGGCGGGTCGTCGCGATCACCGGTTCCTTGGGGAAAACCACCATGGCCATGTTGGCGGCGGACCTGCTTCGGGCCGCCGGGAAAACCGTGACCCTTTCGGGCAATATTGGCCTGCCCGTAAGCGAAGTGGCCCGGACACGTCCCCGGGCGGACGTGCATGTGATCGAACTCAGTTCCTTTCAAACCGAAACCAACCGGGACTTTCGCCCGGACATCGGAATCCTCTTGAATCTGTTTCCCAATCATTTGGACCGCCACCACGACATGGAGGCGTATGCAATGGCCAAGGCGCGTCTGTTCCGGGCGCAAAGCGCAGGGGACCTTGCCGTGGTTCCCACTTCGTTTCCGGT
>PXAS01000337.1 GCA_003565815.1 PVC group bacterium | reverse complement strand
CTCGGCAATGTCAATGACGGTGGGTCCGCCGGTGTTGAAATCCATGGCGCCGTTGGCGGTGATGGCGGAGAGCACGTGCAGGCCGTTGAATTCGATGATGTCGATGTCGCCCTCCTGGGTGGAATGGGCGGTGAGTTCCTTGATTTCCGTGAGCAGGTTGATGTCACCGGCGGCGGTGGCAAAGAGTTCGCGGGCGGTGACAAATCCCTGGGAGTCGGCCTGATTGAGGATGTCGCCCTGGGTGGCGGTGAGCACGATGACGGAGCCCTGGGCGGGGCTGTTGTTGTTGTCGTTGTCGATTTCCAGGAGGCCGTTGTTTCGCAGGAGGATGTCGCCTTGGTGCGCGAGCAGTTCCATGTGACTGTCGCCCCAAACGCTGTCAAATTGCTCGTTGAAGACGCGGACTTGCCCGCCGGTGACATCGATGTCGCCGGTGTTGGCCTCCAGAAGCATGGCGGTTCTGGAGGTGAGGAAGCCGTTGATGACGAAACTGCCGCCGTGGACGTTGAGGGAATCACTGAAGGCGGCTTGTCCGGCGCGAACGGCGCCGGTGCCGTTTTCATAACCGAAGGTGATGGATTTGAAGCCGTTGGCAAGGGCGGCGATGTCGCTGGTGGTGAATTTGAGGGTGCCGGAAGGGCCGGTGGGGGCGCCGATGTCCATGGACCCGTTCAGGAGCACGGGTCGAATCCAAAGTTCGGAAAAGGGGGTATCGTCCTCGGCATCCGAGGCGCCGACCACGCTGTTGGGTCCATTGAGAAATTTGACTTCGTTGGAGGTGAGGGTGATGTTTCCCTCCCCCATGCGCACATCGCCTTCGAAGGCTATGCGGGTGTTGGCGCGCAAATCGATCACATGGGCGTCCACGTCGTCCCGGAAAGTGGTGTTGAGCGTGCCGGCGTCCTGCCGCAGGGTGCCGCCCACGTCCAGAGTCTTGACGAACTCCACGGACTTGGCGTCGCGGATCCTCAAATCGCCTTCCTCGATTTCAACGGTGCGTTTGAAAGTGATTTTGGCGCTTCCGCTGCTTTCGGGATTAACTTCCAGGTCGATATTGCCCCCTTCTTCGATCACCACATCGCTTTCAACGGTGATGTTATTGTGGGTTTTGGCCTGCAGGTCACCGCCGGTGAGGGTCAGATTCCGAATGGAAACCCCACTGCCAATCACGGTGTTGCCGGATCCCTCGATTTGCTCGAAGGAGTGCAACTGAATGTTTCCGGCCAGAGTGACGTTGCGGGCATTGACAATCACGATTTTGCCGAGGGGCTCGGTGACGCCGATGTCTCCGCCGATGAACACGTCGCCGTCCGTGCCGGCGTTGATGTACAGCGTGCCCCCCAGCCCTTCGCCGGTGCCCGAAATGGTGCCGGTGACGGTGATGTTGTTGCCTTCCGGGGCCACGACGTCTTGGTTGGCGTTGCGGGTGGCGTCCCAGGTGAAGGTGTTGGGTCCCTCGAAATTGTCTTCGGATCCGGCGAAAATCAATTCCACGTTTCCGTCGAAAAAGATGGGCTGTCCGTTGGTGAAGGTGTCTTCCGAGGTGGCTTCGACGGATTGGGGAGACGCCATGGGGGATGCTACGTTTGAGTCGGAGGAGGCGGCCATGGGCACGGGTTCGAAGATCGCGGATTCGTTGGAATCGCCTTCCAGCGGCAGACTGTCATCCGGAGCGTTCTCCCCATGATGGAGGACGGTTTCGGCCGCGCCGGCGCCGGCAAGCACGTCGGCCGCATCGGCGCTCAGCATAATGCGGGGCTCCAGGGCCTGAAGTTCGAAATCGGATGGTTCGCGGGGGATCTTCACGGTTGGCCTTTAAACAGGTTGAGTCTATAAGAAAGCATAATCGAGATAGGTGCAATCAAAAAATGTATGGAATTCATCATGTTGAACCCAAAAAGGTGAGGATGGGACTGTCGCCATCCACGGGGGAGGCGTCGAGATACAGGGTGCCTTCGACGATAAACCGTCCGCCGGTTGTCGGGGCGCGGAAGGTGAAGGATTCGGTGTAAACGAATTCGCCGAAGTACATGTGATGGCGTCCGTTGGCGCGTCCGATGTTGATCCCGTTGACGCCGGAAGTGCGGACGATTTCTCCGTTGAGGTAGTAGAGGGCGGGCGCGGAATTATCAAAGCCGCTCATGAAGCGTTCAATTTCCGCGGCGCTGAAGTGCAGGCCGGGTTTCGTTTCCGCAATGCCGTCATGGGCCATGGAGATGGTGCTGCGGACGGAAAGCGTCTGCAGCGTGAGGGTGCCGCGGAAGAGCTGATCGCCGATGGTGCGGCGACTGGAAATCTCGGCATTGACCTCCATGTCTTCGGTGGTGATGATCACACCGCCGCCGGAGGCTTCGATGCGGTGATTGACGTGGAGAGTGCCGCCGAGGGTCACGAAATGGATGTTGCCGCCCGCGGCGGTGGAGAGGGCGATGTCCAGGGGGTTGCCTTCGGCGTCCAGGCCCGCTGAAACCCGTCCGAGGACTTCGTCGCCGATGGAGGTGGTCTCGGCGGCGGTGTCGCCGAGGGCGGCCAGGTAGACGCCGGCGGCGCCGCCGGAATGGGCTTCGATGCGCTCGGCCCGGAAGTAGATGGGCATGAAGATGTCCCCCACCCCGCCCTTGGAGGAGAGGAAGATTTCCTCGGCTTCCAGCAGGTTGATGCGTCCGAGTCCGTTGCTGACGGCGAAGTTCTGGGGCATGCCGAGGATGGTGTCGGACTGCAGGGAAAGGCGTCCGGCGACAATGGAGGCGTTGAGGGTGATGGACCGTGCTTCCAGGCGCAGATCCAGCCCGCTGTAATCCTGGTCTTCGTTGACACGGACGACGCCGGTGCGGAAGGTGTTTTCGGGTTCGCGTTCGTCCACGAAGCGCACGTCGATGGACTGGATGTTTTCGTGGGTAATGCGCACGCCGTCCCAAACGAAGCCGTTCGCTTCCAGAATCAGGACGCCGCCGCCGTCGCGGTGGAGGTTGAGAATCGTGTTTTCACCGTTGCCGACAAAGTGCTCGATGGTGTTGAGGTTGTGGCGCACACTGTTGTCGCCGCTGACGGTTTGGTTGCGGACGCCGATGGCGACTTCTTCGGTGACATTGGAGAAGTCGAGCGTGTCGAGACCGCCGTGGGGAAGTTCGTTGACGGTGGCATCGCCCCAGTCGTCGTGGAAGAAGTAGGTGTCGTTGCCACTGCCGCCGGTCAGCACGCTGTCGCCGCCCCGGACGTGGAAGACGTCGTCGCCCGCGCCGCCGAAGAGGAAGCTGTCGGCAGTGCCGGTATAGAGGGTGTCGTTGCCTTCGCCGCCGGCGGCGTAGACGTTGACGGGGAATTCGCCGACGATCCTGAGGGTGTCGTCGCCGAAGCCGCCGTCGAAGAAGAGATTGTCGGTCTTGTCGAAGTCCTGGTGGACGACGTGTTCGACACCGTGGATGTCGGTGAAGCTGTAAGTGACGCGGATGGTGTCCGTTCCGATCATGCGGAGGGTGAAGTGCTCGTCGGCGTCAATGCCGCCGTCGATGGAGAGCCGGCGCCAGCTGTACCGTCCGGCGCTGAGCACCAGGGTGGTGGTGGTTTCGCCGTCCATGACGACCCGGATGCCGTCCTTGGCTTCGAGGACGCGGGAGGCGTCGTTGTGGTCGAGGATGACCCCCAGGGTGCCTACGGCGGGATTGTGGACGACGGTCTCACCGTCGAGGAAGAAGCTTTCGGCGGTCATGCCGGTGTTGAGCACGCCGGTGAGATTGAGGTAGGAGAGGTTGATCATGGTGCTCAACGGGTTCAGATCGTCCACGCGGTTGTAGGCGAGGCTGACGCGTTCGAGCGGTCCGGGCACGTTGAGCTGTCCCAAGTCGCGGATGACGGTTTGGAAGAGGGTGTTTTCGGGCGGGTTCGGGCTGTCGAACGGCACAGTGGGACGAATGGTTTCGTCGGGCTTCATGCGGTTGAAGGCCGGGGCCCTGTCGACGTCGCCACCGCCCAGTGAGCCGTTGCGGCGGAAGAGGGAGTGGTCCATCGCCACGGAGGAGGCGGGCCCGTCGAAACTCCAGTAGCCGATCAGATCCTGGGGCCTTTCGGGGAAGCCGTTTTGCATGTCGGCGATGATTTCACCGATGTCCAGGCCGACATCCCAGATACGGAGTTCGTCCATGTCGCCGGTGAACCAGGCTGCGGAGCCGGGGGTTTCGTACAAGGCGCCGGGAATCCATTTTTGCTTGGAGGTGAAGTTCACCGGTTCCGAGTTGTTGCCGCCTTCGGATTCGTTGAGTTCATCGGTATGATCTTCGAACCCACTGCTGTCCACCGCATGACCAAAGCCGAGGCTGAATTTGCTTTGCGTGCTCATCGAGGATCCGATGGTCTCGCCCCTGGCCACGAGATGGCCGTCGACCCAGAGGGCGTGGGCGCGATCATCGTTGGCGTCGTAGACATAGAGGACGTGGTGCCATTCACCGTCGTTGTAGGCTTGGCCGTCGGTACGGATGATGTCAAAGCCATGGTCGGCGCCGGCAAAGATGAAGGCGCCGATGTTGCCTTGTTCGTCCAAATAAATGGAGCGGTCCAACCCGCCTTGGCCAAGGGAACCGGAACTCATGGAGAAGAGTCCCTGGGGTCCCTGGGCATCGGTGCGGAACCAGAAGCTGACGGAAAGATCGATGGTGGAAAGGGTGCCGTCGAATTCGACGTATTCGCCGCTGGAAGGCTCGCCATCGGCCACTTGATGTTCCTTGAAGGTGAGGATGCCCATGCCGTTGTAGTCCATGCTGAAGTTGCGCAGATTGGAAAGTCCGACGCGGGCGCCGGTGACGGGATCGACGGCGGGCAGGATGATGGACAAGTCGCCGATGCGGTTGCCATTGAGATTGAGGGTGCGCAGGTTGCGGGCAAATTGCAGGCCGACGACGCTTTGAATGCCGAGGTCGTTGAGCTGGAGATTCACCAGGGTGGCCATTTGGCTGGCCATGACGGCGCCATGAATCACGGGCCTTCCGTCATGTCCTTCGGTGACGGGGATGCCCAGGGCCCGGGCGATGCCGGCGCGCAGGGCGACATCGGGGATGTACACTTCGTAGTCGGTGGGCCGCGGTTGCTGGCGACTGAATTCGGATGTCGGCGGCGGGGTCCAGTTTTCGTGGGGTTGCAGATCGCGGATTTCCTTGCGTTCGGCGACAAAGAAGTTGTTGCCGCCGCCGCCGAAGATGATGTCGTGGTCGCCATTGCCGATGAGGATGTCGTTGCCTTCGCCGCCAATGATGATGTCGCGGTCGCCGCGTTCGTGCATGTTTCCGGGGAACGGCGCCTTGACTTCGATCTTGAAGGGCAGCCCCACGAGATTGCCCGTGCTGAACCAGAGATTGCCGGCGGGATTGCCCTGCGAACTGACCGCGTCGGTGGCGATGACCAGACGTCCGTCGCTGACCAGGGTTTCCACCACGGAGACGCCGGGGTTGAAGGTGTGGAGGATGCGGCTGCCCTTGAGGGTGCCGTCGGTGACGATGATGTTGCCGTCGAATTCGTAGAAGGCGACGGAGCCGACGGTTTCGAGCAGGACGGGCGTCTTGCCGCTTTGCAGGCCCACGAATGGCAAGGTGCCGCCGTTGGCGCTCATCAGCGGATAGGTGCCGTCGCGGAAGCCGTTGGAAATCCAGAGGCTGTAGTCGATGAAGCCGTCCACCAGCGCGTTGCGGTTTTCGACAATGAAGACGATGCCGTTGGCGGTGCCGGCGATTTCAGTGATCAGGCCGGTGTTCACGGGCGAGAGGTCGATGACCATGCGGGTGCCCGCGGCGGTGCCGTCACTGACGAAGAGGGCGTTGGCCTGCATCTGCCCGGAGCCGTCGGCGCTGAAGGCGAGCCGGTCGCGGCCCACGGCGGTCAGGTTGCGGGCGAGGCGCGGCAGGAAGGTGATGAAACGGACGCCGGCGTCGGTGGTAACCCAGAGCATGGGCCGCTGTTCGGAACCGGCGATGAAGTAGGTGTCCCCGCCCATGACGGCGCGTTCGGTGATCTCGCCGGGCAGGTTGTCGACCACGGCTTTGACGGTCAAGACCATCTCTTCGTCCAGGGAGGCGGCCCACAGCACGATGGTTTCGCCGTCGCGGACGGTGAAGAAGAACTCCTCTTCGGCGACCGCCACGAAGGCGGCGTCGCCTTCCAGATCGTCCACGATCTTGCGGGTGCCGCTGTTGCTGGAGAAGACGGAGTCGCCGGTGCCATTGCTGACCCAGAGTTGGGTTTGGCCGCCGGTGGTGACGGTGAAGAAGAGGCGGTTTTCGAAGACCCCGAGGAATTTGAACGAATCGGTTTCGGCATTGAAGTTGATGTCGGCGAGTTTTTGCACGCGGAGGGGCTCGGCGCCGTAACTTTCGCCTTCGCCGGGAGTGGTTCGCCAGAGAACCAGTCCGCCTTCGGAGCCTTCGAGCACGTAGTAAAGGTTGCCGTTCATCGCCACGAGGTCGCCGGCCTCTTGTTCACCCGCATCCACGGTGTCAAGCGTGTGGACGGATTCGCCGTCGGTGGCGTGCCAGACCTCGCCGACGAGGAACACGGCGCGTCCACCGGCGGTGTGGAGCATGGTGATATCCTCACCGAAGCTGTGCAGTGCGGCAAAGCCTTCGGGGTGAGCGACGTAAAGATCTTTGTGATTGACGACGAAGACGAGCAAATCTCCCAGGGCGGTGAAGGCCACGGCCGTGGAGGGGAGGCTTCCGAGATCACGGGCGAAATGGCCGGAGACTTCCCAGAGGGAAACGTCATTCCCCTGACCCAGGGTGAAGTACAGGCTGTCGCCGGCGCCACCGATGATGCGGAGACGGCCTTCCGTGCCGACATCGTGGCCGAGCGGGGTGCCGTCGTCGCGCAGGACGACGGTGGTGTGAATGCCATTGGTGCGGTGCAGGATGCCGTCGCGGAGGAAGTAGGTGTAGTCTTTGGCGGTACCGAGCACGGTGTCGTTGTCGTCGAAATCAACGCTGCCGTCATTTTCGACGTCTATGCCTTCGGTTTCGGACTGAACGCGAAGGAAATAGGTGCCGGCCTTGAGCTGGCTCATGTCGATGACGGCCTGGTTGGATTGCAGCACACGGCCATCCTGTGTGTACAGGGAGCCGGTGACGGTGCGTTCGGACCCGGTGACCACGTCCAGCCGGGTGCCGTTTTCGGCGTGCGCGTGGGCGAGGACGAAACCTTCTTCGGGTATTTCCTGATCCTCTTCAAGGGGCAACATGCGCATGAGGAAGGTCACCCGGGTAACTTCCCGTCCCAATTGCGCCCGGATCAATTCGGTGATATCGAGGTTGAACTCGTTGTTGGCCAATTGGGTGAAGCCCACGAATTGCGCGGTTTCCCAGGCCAGGGCGTCGTCGACGTCGATGATGCCGTCACCGGCGCCCGCGAGCATGCGGACTTCCATGGCGGGCACCACGGAGAGGGCGGTTTCCACCAAAAGGTCGGCCTGGGCATTGAGCGCGTCATCTCCCGTCGGCAGTACGATCCAGAGGTTTGCTTTGCTGTCGCCGGCGGGTGCAGTGAAATAGAGGTTGTCGTTGAGCAGGTTGAGCTGAGCGACCTCGTTCACGAGTTTGTCTCCGCGACGAACGCGAACGGCGCGGTCTTCGAGGCCCGCGGTGGCATGGTCCACGCGCCACAGCGCATTGCCGCGGGCGGAACCGAAGTTCACGTAGGCGTAATTCCCCAGAATTTTCAGGTCGAAGACGGTACCGCCGCCAAAATTATGGAGGAAGCCGCCGGCAGGATCCTCCCCTTCGGGATCAATCAGGTACAGGTGGTTGAGACCCGGCGCCCGATACACGAAGAGAATTTCGTCTCCCACCACCCGGGCGCTGTGGTACGCGCCGCCAATCTCACTGACATGGCGCAGGACGGAGCCGGCGCTCGAGTCCGTCAGGAGGGAATACAGCTTCAATTCGTCGGTGTCTTCAATGCCGCGGGTAACGTAGAAAAGCACGTTGTCGACGCCGAAGAGGCTGTCAATGGTCACGCCTTCCAGTTCGAAAACCATGTCTCCGGTGACATCGTCAATGGACCACAGACGGACGATTTGTTGTGCGGGCAGGGTTTCGACCAGGTAGACGGTCCCGTCCACGACCAAGGGATTGGAGAGTGCGTTCCAAGGCGAAGCGCGGTTGACGGTACGGGTGGTTTCCTCGGCCACATCGTGTGCGAGCAGGGAGCCCCCGGCGGTGATCAAGGCCAGATGGTTGCCGGAGCCGTGCACGGCGAAGGTGTCGGGATTCAGGTTGAGCGCAACCACCTCCGGATCATCTTCTCCCATGCGATAGGAGAACAGCGCGTTGCCGGCCCCCCGGAAAATCACCCGGTTTTCGCCGACAAAGAATTCCGCGGCATCGGTAAGATCGGCCACGGCCATGGCGGCCAGATCGCCATCGTCGTCATGGACCCGCCAGAGCTGGCGTTCGCCGTCGACACCGGCCACGTAATGGAGTTCATCGTTGAAGACGACGATTTGCCGCAATTCGTCGAGTTCACCGTCGAAGAGCGGTTGCAGGCCGTCGGCCCGGGCGGCGGAGGGATTGATGACGCCCCCGGTGCCTTCGCCGTTGGCGGCGACGACGGTATAGCCCTCCAGGGCACCCACCTGCTGGATGATTTGCAGGGCGGTGGTCTTGCCGAAGGCAATGCGGATCCACAGTTCATTTT
>PXAS01000179.1 GCA_003565815.1 PVC group bacterium | reverse complement strand
CCGGACTGCGGATAAAAATGGAGATGATCCTGCGGATGCTTCGCCGGACTGCGGATAAAAATGGAGATGATCCTGCGGATTCTTCGCCGGACTGCGGATCATCGTCGGAATCCCACTGGAAACGACAAATGATTTCCGGGACGGCATTGCCATTCGCAGAATTCCCTTCCCCCCCAAAAAATCCGCAGGACGGCGAAGCATCCGCAGGGTAAAAAATCTTCGCATCTTTCTCCACATTCGCGTCCCGCCCCGCAGGGATCAGCGGGTTGACAACTCCGATTGCCATCTTCTCAAAAATCAGCCGTATGCCTTGCCCTTTACATACATTTCTTTCTGGACTTGCGTTTGCAAAACGCAGCCCCAACTTTGTTTTGAGGGGTTTTTGTCCACGCGGTTCTTGTCGCGTAGCGACATCCGACGCATAGGCGTGGGGTCGTCGTTACGCGACGCATGATTTCCCGCCCCATAAACCATTCCAACAGGACTTTTTGGCCCAAACTCGTGTCCAGAAAGATTTGTGGGCAAAGGGCAGGGCTTGCCGCCCGGGAGATTTTGCGGATTCAACGCCAGGATCTCACCGATTCAGGCCCATCTCAATGACATGGACAAAGGGGATCCAGCGCTTCCAACTCCCGCATGGTGGCGCCATAGCACGCCTCGCAGAGTCCGTGGGACAATCCGGGCATCCGCTCTTCTTCGAAAAGTTTGAAATGGATCAGGCCCTCTTCGATCTCGACCCAGGTTTCGGGCCTGATTCTGATTTTTTTGCACATGCTGCAGATGGTGACGAATTCCGAGGACCTCGGCAAGGAGACGTCCAGTAAAGGGACGGGATCCCGGAGTTCCCGCCGGAGAAAGGTGCTGGTGATCTCGATTCCGGCATTTGGCAGGGCTTTTGTCCGGAGTTCCAAATACCTGCGTTCTTCGGGAGAATCGCAACGGAAAGGCAGGATGTGGGAAGGCAAGCCCGCTCGAATGCGCCTGAAAATTTGCTGATACAGATGGCGGGTTTCCCGGTTTTGGATAAATTCCCAAATTTTATGTCCGACCACATCGGCGGGATGCGGGGAACCCACCCATGCATTTGATTCCGCGAAAGAACGCCATTGTTCGGGATCCACAATGTCGGTGATGACGTCCGCGTAGTCAATTCTGTAGATATGGGATATTTGGGTCATGGTTTGGTTTGCCTTGTGTCTTTTAGTTTAGCGCATTTGAAGTGCGCACGCTATGGGATGTAACCCTGCCCCGCGCACTGCTCAAAACTTCCACATGATCAGTGGCACCGCGGTGGCGGTGACGACGAGGGTGAGGGGCAGGCCCATGCGCCAGTAGTCCCCGAATTGGTATCCGCCGGGTTCCATGACCAGGGTATTGGACTGATGGCCAATTGGCGTCAGAAATGCGCAAGAGGCACCCACGGCAACGGCCATGAGGTAGCGGTCCGGGGAGGAGTCGAGCATTTTGGCCAGATCCACCGCAATCGGAGCCAAAAGGATCGCGGCGGCGGCATTGTTCACGATGTTTGAAAGCAGGGCCGTCAACAAAAGCAGGGATGCAAGCCGCACCGCGGGAGGGGCGTATATGGCCAAGGCTGCGAAGTGATTCGCAATCCAGGTGGCCCCCCCGGTCGTTTCCAGCGCCAGGCCCACCGGAATCATGGCCGCCAAAAGGACGATTACCGACAAGTCGACGCTGTTGCAGGCTTCCCGCGGAGACAGAATCTTTGCGAGGACCAACAGCAGCGCCGCCAACACCAGCGCGGTTGGCGCGGGGAGCACGTTCAAAGCGGTCAGGGCGATGGCGCCTCCGAGGACCAGCATCGAGAAGAGGAGACCGCGTGATTTGCCAAGGCGCAAGCCTCGGCTGGCCAAGGGAAGACACTTCAGGTCGTTCAAGGCGGTGTGCATCGTGTCTTCTTCCGCCTGCACCAATAAAATATCCCCCACCTGATACCGAATGTCGCTAATCCGCTGACGCAGACGGTGGCCCTGACGCGCCATGCCCAGTACATTCACCCCGTACCGTTCACGGAGATCCAGAAGTCCCGCGGATTTGCCCAGAAGCGGGGATTCGTGGGTGACGATGGCCTCGCTCAGGTTTAACTCCTTTCGGGAGCGCTTCTCCTTCTTTTCGCCGTTTTCCTCCCCTTCTTCCCCCTTCGGCGCCTCCTCCAACTCCAGCTCCGCCTTGTCGATCAGGGTGCGCAGGCTTTCCGGGGACGCGCTCACCAATAGGATGTCCCCCGGACGCAAGACCTGGTAGGTGGAGGGACTCATCTGCCGTTTGTCGCCGTGGAAACGCGCGGCCACCGCGAATTCCGCTTCCTCGCACAGGTCCCGCGACAGCTCGTGAAGCGTTTTTCCCACGTATTTGCTTTCTTCGGGAACCCTGACCTCGGTCAGATAATCACTCACGCGGAACAGTTCTTTTGAGACCCCTTTTTTCTCCCGCGCCGGCGTCAGCCGCCATCCGATGAAAACAATAAACGCCACCCCCGCCAGGGTCACCCCTCCACCCACGGGAAGGAAATCAAACATCCGGAAGGGTTCGCCGGTGACCCCGGTGCGGTAGGAGGCGATGATGATATTGGGCGGGGTGCCAATCATGGTCATGGTTCCACCCAGGAGTGAACCAAACGCCAGGGGCATCAAAAGCAGCGAAGGGGAATGTCCCGCCCGGCGGGCCATCAAGATCGCGACCGGCATCAGCAATGCCAGGGCCCCGACGTTGTTCATGAAACCGGAACAAATTGCGATCAGAACCGTGAGGGCGCCGACCTGTGCGATGGGGCGGTCTCCCGCCTTTGCCAGGAATCCGGCCAAACTCTCCACCACGCCCGCGTTTTGCAGTGCCCGGCTGATCACCAACACGGCGGCAACCGTGATGACCGCGGGATGACCGAATCCCGAAAACAATTCATCGGGGGGCACCAGACCCAGGAGGGCCGTGACCATCAGCGCGGATACCGCCACCACGTCATACCTCAGACGGTTCCACACGAACATCCCCAGGGTCGCGCCCAAAACGCAAAAGAACAGGACCAGTTCGCGGGTCATTGGATCCACGCTCCGATGAAGAGGGTTTCATCTGCCGGAGACAGACGCGCAAACGCGTTGTCTTTCACAAGCGTTGCTCGGTGGAGGGGTCGAGAGGGACGGGGCGCGTTCATGCCCGGCATCGTGCGCCACCGCAGACCGGGAGTCAATGTGAAAGTTACGATCGAGATGCGCCCAACCCGCTTTGCGGGGCCCCCCGGGGAATCCATCGGAATCCCGTGGGGGTTAGACCCCATATTCCAATGCATGCGCCTTTGGTAGGATATTGAAGAAGTCGAACGAAACATAACCCCTACCATAGGACAACCCCATGAAGACGAATACACGCAACCTCCCAGCCGCCCTGCGCTCCACCGCGGGTCTGCTCACCCTAATCTTCCTCCTGCACGGCATGGTGCCGATGGCGATCGCCTCCCCGATCCCTTCGACCCTGGTCAGTATCGAGGACGCCCGCGCCGCGGACATCGCCACCATTCAAAAATCGCTTGAAACCAAAATTGTTCAGGATCGGCTGGAGCAGCTCGGATTCACCCCGTCTGAAATTGAGGATCGTCTCCTCTATGCGGACGACGCGGAACTCCACCAACTCGCCGTTCACTCCGAAACCATGATGGCGGGCGGAGATGGCGGCATCGTGGTCACGGTGCTCGTCGTGATTCTGCTGATCATTCTGATCCAGCGGATTGTTTAAAAAGAAACACCCTTCATGTTTCGCACGCTCCGGAATCATCCGGAGCGTGTTTTTTTATTCACGGGTTCAGGCGGCGCGGCGGGCTTCTCTTGAGGGGGTGAAAATTCGTCCGGTGGCAGGGGGGACGCGATTCGGCGGCGAACTCGGTTTCGGCCTGGTCCCAGTAATCCCATTCCCGCCCATCGGGATGTCCGGCCCGCTCCCAGAGCGCAAAGGCCCGCATCGAGAGTTCGCGCTCGACAAGGGCTGCGTTCCGGGGAGTGACTGCCGAGGTGCCCTTCTGGCGAAAGCAACGGGAAAAGGATTTCCCCACTGTGTCGAGCAGGGAGGAAACGGGTTTGCAAAATCGATCAAGACGTGCTTCGTTGTGTGGTTTCATTTGTTGGATCGCCCGGGGAGGTGTTGTGCGGGGAGTGACGGATTCCCATCCGTCTTTGCTGACCGAAGTATTCGATCAAAAGGCCAGTCTACAACAGCTCCCGAGGCTTCGCCATGGGGTCCTACCCCCCCCGGTCCCCGAGACCTCAGGGCGCCTGTTGCTCCAGAACCGTCCGGAGCGTGTTTTCATAGGGTTCGCGCGGCTCGGGATTCAATGAGAGCGCGTGACGGATCAGGGACTCGGCCTCCATCAGGTTCCGTCCCTCCCGTGCCAGCAGCCAGGCCAGGTTGTTCAGGGCCATGGTGTGGTCCGGATCGGTCGCAAGCGCGAGCCGGTAGGCACGTTCCGCCTCGCGGGTGTCCCCAAGGGCCGCATGCAGATTGGCTTGGTAGGTCTGGGCGGTGGCCCGCAGCCCGCCGCGTTCGGCACGCTCATATTCGCGAAGGGCCAGGTCCGGTTTCCCGTCCTGTTCGTAGGCGAGTCCCAGATTGATGCGCTCCGCCGGGCTCAGCGGGTCCGGCCCTCCGGTCCTGCGCACGGAAATGCAGCCGCCGCCAAGCAGCACACTCAATACGAGGATGCGGGTGGCGGGAGCAACACGAGAAATTGATTTCCAGCTTTTTTCCATTGTCGTTCGAATTTTGGGGTGGATGAGAAATCCGCGTCCGGACGCGGCCCGAGGAGAAAGACTCCGGAAGGGTCGACGCCGGTCACGGCGGTGAAATGGGGAATGGCGTGGCGGCCCACGCCGAGATCCAGCAACACGATGGGCGGAGTGCGGTTTTCCACCGCCTCCGCCAGATCGGCCAGGGTTCCCGTGCGTATCCGCGTTTCAAACCCCTGTTCCCGGGCAACCCGGGAGAGGTCCGTCATGAGCACGCCCCGCGCGGCAGGACTGTAGATCGTGTCGGAGATTTCCTCCTCGTCAAGGCTCACGCCATAAAAAAACAGCACCGAAGCCAGCGTGGTGGGCCCGCATTGGTAGCGGGTTTGGGACTGCGGCGGCAGGGTCAGATCCGGAGCGATGCCCGAAGGAGGGGACGTGGCGCACCCCCCTGCGACCGTCAACAGCAGAAACGCCCCGAACCGGGAGAGCCGGGCAAGGACGGTCGTTTGCATGATTTTCGTGATCAGGAACCCATGTTTCATCATAAAAGTCATTTTACCGTGTGAATCGGGTCCCGTCCATGGGGTCTTACCCCCATACAAATTGACGGGGGAAAGACCCCATGGCGGAGGCACGTCATAATGGTGTAGGGTGTCGATCAACGCCCTGCCTGTAGACTTTGATCCGGAACCCATCATGTCACTTATTTTTGAATGCATCCAAACCGACGGCATCGCCCAGCTTTCTTATCTGATCGGCGACGATGCCACAGGTGTCGCCGCGGTCATCGATCCCCGTGCGGACGTGGACGTCTATCTCGATCTCGCCCGCGGAAAACAGGTGGACATCACCCACATTTTCGAGACCCACATCCACGCCGATTTCGTCAGTGGGACCCGCGAACTGGCCGCGAGGGCCAAGCGGGCGAAAATCTTTCTCAGCCACGAGGGGGACGCGAGCTATGATTTTGCCCACGAGGCCCTCCACGACGGAGACAGCTTTACCTTTGGCGCCACCCGGATCACCGCCCGGCACACTCCCGGACACACGCCCGAACACCTCTCCTATTTGGTGGCGGACCAGGACCATCCGGACTCGCCCTGGGGGGTGCTCTCCGGCGATTCGCTGTTTGTCAATTCAGCCGGACGTCCCGATCTGCTCGGCAACGACCAGGCGAAATCGTTGGCGAAACAACTTTTTCACACCCTGCGGGATTTTTATCTGAAGTTGAACGACGGGGTCATTCTTTACCCCGGGCATGGCGCCGGCTCCCCCTGCGGGGCCGATATCGGGGACCGGCTCAGCAGCACCATTGGCCATGAGCGGCGTTTCAACGCGTTCCTGCAATTAGAAAAGGAAAAAGAATTCACCGAATACGCGCTTTCCACCGCGCCGCCCACACCGACGTATTACCCCCGGATGAAGACGGTCAACGCCGAGGGGCCGGAAATTATCGGCACCCTTCCCGATGTGCGAGGGCTCCCCCCAAAGGACTTCATGGAGGCCGCGCAACAAAGCGACACGGAGCTGATCGACACCCGCATGATGCTGGGCTTTGGCGGCGGGCACATCCAGGGGGCGCTCAGTATTGGCGGTCATCCGATGCTCTCGGTATGGGCCGGTTGGTTGCTGGACCCCGATAAACCGCTGTTGCTGGTTCTGGAGTCCGACGATCGGCTCGAGGACATCGTCCGCTATTTCGTCCGCACCGGGTACACCCGCTTCGCCGGCTATCTGCTCGGCGGCATGACCGCGTGGAACAACGACGGATTGCCGTTGGAGCCCGTCGGACAGATGACCGTGCATGAAATCAAATCCGCCGGAAAGGTCCTGCAACTCATCGACGTGCGCTCCCCGGATGAATGGGACCAGGGCCATATCCCGAACGCCCGCCACCTCTTTTTGGGAGAACTGCGCGAACACCTCGACAAACTGAACAAGGTGAAACCGGTGGCGGTGTATTGCAACAGCGGCTATCGCGCCAGCATCGCGGCCAGCATCCTCCAGAAGGCGGGCTTCGGCTGTGTGTGCAATGTTCCCGGAAGCTGGCAGGCCTGGACGGAAGCGGGCTTTCCGGTTGAAGAAGCCTCAAAAGAGGAGACATCGTGAACGCGCTTGAGTATACCGGCCCCGCATGGTCCCCTTACCTGGTGGGCGCGGGCATCGGGATGCTTTCGTGGCTGACCTTTTATTTTTCGGACAAGCCGATCGGGGCCTCTTCGTTCTACGCGCACATCGCGGGATTTCTCGGCAAGCGCATCGCCCCCCGCCGCACGAAATCGCTCGCCTATTTCAAGGAAAAGCCGCCGCGGGTGGGTTGGGGCTTCGTCTTCGTGTTGGCCATCGTTGCGGGCGCCGCCGTTGCCGCGCTCACGGGCGGCGAATTTGCCAACCAGTGGTTGCACCCCATGTGGAGAGCCCGATTCGGTGACAGCCTGATCCTGCGCGCGGCGATCGGAGTGGGCGGCGGCATGCTCATGGCCCTGGGCGCGAGGCTTGCGGGAGGATGCACCAGCGGCCACGGCATCAGCGGCACCCTGCAACTCAACCCCGGCTCCTGGATCACCGCCATCTGTCTGTTCATCGGCGGCATCCTGGTGGCCATTCCACTTTTTTCCATGTGAGAAACCATGCGCGCACCCACTCAAAAACATCCTCTCATGACCGGAGCACTTTTCGGACTGGCCTTCGGTTTTCTCCTGCAGAAAGGCGGCGTGGGAAAATACAACGTGCTCGTCGGCCAACTGCTGCTTCAGGATTTCACCGTCGTCAAAGTCATGCTCACCGCAATTCTCGTGGGCATGACCGGTGTCTTCACCCTGCGCCATTTCGGCAAAGCGAAGCTGCACCTCAAACCCACCCGCATCGCTGCCAATATCATTGGCGGACTCATCTTCGGCGCCGGATTCGCGCTGCTCGGTTATTGTCCCGGCACCGTCGCCGTCGCCTTGGGGCAGGGCAGTTGGGACGCCCTCTTCGGCATGGCCGGACTGGTCGCGGGCTCCTGGATCTTCGCCGAACTTTCCGGATGGAGTAAACGCACCCTCGAAACCCGCGGCAACCTCGGCAAAATCACCTTGCCCGACCTCCTGCATGTGCCCCTTCGCGTGTGCCTCATCGGTATGGCGGGGATGCTCATCACCATCCTGCTGCTGCTGGAGCGCTTCACCGTCCGGTGACAACAATGGTTTACCCGCCTCAACACGAATGAAAACAGCCTGAGTGACGGACCTCAATTTGAAGATAACGATTGCCGGAATGAATCGCAAATCCCAATTAATATCAAGCACTCTGAAGGGGTCCTTCACCGCCCCCCTGTCTTCCGCCAGGTGAAGCAGTCTTTCAGACAGCATCTTTTTTCGCGCGGCCACTTGATGGAACATATGAAGAATTTTTTATACAAAAATTATTGTGTTATATAAATATATTTATATACTCTCCGGTATGAAGATTTTAATTTCCTGGATTGGGCATATGGATTTGAAAGCCATGGCCGTAGAGGCGCCCGCCGCAATGCGAAAGCGTATCAGCGACTTGGTGCGCGGAAACATGGATCCGCCGGAAGATGGCAAAGGCCCTTTGAAGACGATGGTTCATGTCATGGCGTTTGATGCCGTGCATCTGTTGGCGGACATTCCAGCCGACATTGCGGAACGCTTCGTGAAATGGCTGGACGTCCCCGCGGTGCTTCACAAAGTCGATCTGCACGGCCCCACCAACTATAAAGAGGTTTTTCAGATTTCGGATGCGGAACTGGCGAAAATCGCCGGACCGGATGCGGGGGCGCTGCATTATCTGCTGAGCCCGGGAACCCCCACCATGGCGGCGGTGTGGGTGCTGCTGGGCAAAACCAAGTACCCGGGCCGTTTCTGGCAAACCTGGCAGGGCGAGGCCACGGAAACCGAAATCCCTTTCGACATCACCCTGGATGTGGTTCCCCGACTCCTGCGGG
>PXAS01000254.1 GCA_003565815.1 PVC group bacterium | reverse complement strand
TAGCCTTCCAGAATCTGGTGAATCAGTCTTTGATCTCCCTGGAGCATTTCGGAAAGGCTGCCGGAATCGTAGGTCGGGGGACCGGTCGGCGTTTTGGGCAACCATTTGGCCAGGACGTGAATGAGTGCCTGCGGGGAAACCGGCTTGCCCAGATAATCATTCATGCCCGCGTCCATGCAAAGTTGTCGATCGTCTTTCATGGCATGGGCGGTCATGGCGACAATGGGGATGCGGCATCCGCGTTGGCGCAATTTTCGCGTGGCCTCCAGTCCGTCCATCCCTGGCATTTGTACATCCATGATGATCAGATCATAGGTTTGCTGACGGGTGAGTTCCAGCACTTCGAAGCCGTCTTTGGCGGTTTCCGCGCGCAAGCCGATTTTTTCCAGAATCCGGAGGGCCACCATGCGGTTGGTGAGATTGTCTTCGGCCAAAAGAATGCGGGTGGGGAATTCCCGGAAATCCCGGGGGATGCCCCGCAGGGAAAATGCACCGGGCCGGGGTTGCGTCGTGCCGTCCGCCAAGAGTTTGGTGTTCTCATCCGGGATTTTCATCGGAATTTCGATCCGGAATTCCGAACCCATCCCCTCTTCGCTTTGCACGCCGATGACGCCGCCCATGCGTTCGACCAATTCCCGGCAAATGGCGAGGCCGAGGCCGGTACCGCCGTGTACGCGGGTGGCGGAGGCATCCACTTGGTAAAATTTTTCGAAAAGCAGGGATTGTTTGTCCGCGGAAATGCCAATGCCGGAATCGCGGACCAAAAAACACAGTCGAAAATTTTCCGCCGTGCCCAGGCCGCTTACGTCGATCTCCACCTTGCCATGGGAGGTGAATTTGATGGCGTTGCCGATCAGGTTCAGCAGGATTTGTCGAAGGCGTCCGGGGTCGCCCAAGAGATGTTTCGGAAGATCCGAGGATAGGTTCAACGACAATTCAAGCCCTTTTTGCTTGGCGGAGGGCATGATGCCGGCCACCAGATTTTTCAAGAGGAGCGAGAAGTCAAAGGGTTCAAGCCGCAATTCGATTTTGCCGGATTCGATTTTGGAGAGGTCCAAGAGGTCGTTCACCAGCGTGAGCAGCGCTTCGCCACTGTTGCGCATGATTTCAACGTAATTTCGTTGTTCGCCACTGAGTTCGGTGGACAGCAACAGATCGTTCATGCCGATGATGCCGTTCATGGGGGTACGGATTTCGTGGCTCATGTTGGCGAGAAATTCCGATTTGGCCCGGTTGGCCTGTTTGGCCTCCGTCATGGCCTGCAGCAATGAGCGGTCTTTTTCCTGTTTGCAGAGCGCGTCCGCGAATATCGTGGAAATCACCTTGAGTTGTTCCAGCAGTGCGGGGGGCCAGACCCGGGGGGATTTGACACTGTCGAAGCCAAAATGTCCAAAGAGTTGCTGCTCCGTTCGAATGGGGATGATTAGCCAGGATTGAATGTGTTGGCGGCGCAGTTCCGTTTTTTCATTTTCCGCTTCCGCAGGCATTTCGTCCAGGTTCTCGATGGCCACGGTTTCACCCCCCAGCATTTTCACCCCCCACCAGGGGTACGCTTCAAAGGAAACGTCCCGAAGGGCCTTCATTTCCGGGGAAACGTTCGGCGCGCACCACTCATGGGTGTTGGTGAAGGTGTTTCGGGAAAAATTCAGTTGAAACAGATAACTGCGGTCCACGTGAAAAAAACGTCCCATTCGGGCGAGGGTCTCGTCGATTTTCCGGTCGAGATTTGTCGCATCCGCATTCAGGAAATCGGCGGCGGTTTCGGCGGCCAGTTTCTGGAATTCGGTTTGTTTTTCATGCGCGGCTTCGGCTTGGACGCGTCCAATGACATTGCAGATCAAGTGCGAAATGGCGGTGAGCATGTTTTTGTCGGCCCCGCTCCAACCGCGGGTACGGCCACAGACGTCAAATCCCGCGAAACCATAATACGTTCCGGCCACGAAATAGGGCACGGCAAGGACGGAGGAAATTCCCTGGCGATGGATCTGTTCCCGGGCGGTTTTGTCGGGAATGTCGCCGGTGTCCCGAAAAGCCAAGGTTTCCCCGGTTTTCATTTTTTCCGTCCACCAAGGCACTTCGGAGGCGGGGAAATCGACCACGAGGTCCTTTTTGGGTTGAATTCCCGGGGCGCACCATTCCACGGTATTGGTGAAAGACTCGTGAACGGCATCATGTTCAATGATCCAGGCGCGGCTGACTTCCAAGTGCTTGCCGATGCGGGCCATGCAGCGATAGAGGTAATCCTCCAAATCCGTTTCCGAGGTGCCCAGCATGGCCAATTCGGACATCAGTTCCTCGAACGCAATACGCTCCTGCAGTTTTCGGTTGAGGCGCCACATTTTGAAATGCCAGTAGCAGCTCGCGGCAATGAAAATGAGCAGGGGCCACAAATACTGTAGAAACCGTTTGTAATCGCTGCCTTTGATGACTTCCATGGCAGTGTCAGCGGCGCTGGCCTGGCATCCCATCAGGATCCATGGAATGTGGATAAGAAGGTGTTTGAGTTTCATCATGATTGCGGGGGCTTAATCCAATACCGCCGATCCGGAAATTTCCAGCACCAAATGTTCATCGGTGGCATGAAGTCGACTATGGTCAATGCGAATTCCGTCGGGAATGTCCCTGATCATGTCCTGGAGCGGACGTTCCAACTTGAGCAAAGGGTTTCGGATCCGCCTGAGGATGAGCTGTTCGATCCGGGGGTTCACATAGTCGAGGCTCAGACCCGTCAACCGGGCCCGCACCACCAAATCCGCCTGGTCCAGCTCGATGTCCCCTGGCAGATCGAACTCCACGGTCATGGTGGCGGAAAAGGAGGTGCTGATGATGTCCCGAAACGTGTACACTCTCCCTTCGCCGGTCACGGAGACTTGGTTTTCCTTGAAGGACACGGCGCGGATGCGACGGATGTCCACGCCCACGGAAATTTCGTCGGCGGTCTCCTTGCGAATGCGTTCTCGCTGCTCTGCCAGCGCGGTGTTGAGCATGGCCATGAGGTCTTCGCGGGTGATGGAAATCTCCAGCCGGGGCAACCCGATGCGGAACTGATCCTGATCTCCGGAAAAAGAAACCGGATGCGCGTCGGCAAACAGGGAAATGTCCGGGAGGTTGCCGGGGCCGCTCAAGTTGATTTGCGCCGACTCGCCGGGTATCAACTCGCCTTCGAATGAAAAAGCCTTGGCGCTGCCCCGGTCCGCGCGCACCGAGAGTTCCGAGCCCTGGATGCCGGCCTGAAAATCGCCCCGGGTTCCGCTGATCTTTCCGGCCGATCCGGTGGCTTGGCCTTTTTCAAAAAGAATTTCTCCGTCGACCAAGCTCAACGCTCCCGCACGGAGGGTCAGACGCACGCCATTCTCCAAGGCCACGTGCTGATCTTTCCCACGGGAGAGGTGGACCGACCAGGCTTCCAGGAGTCCGGTGAGGTTTTTCCCGGTTCCCGCGGGGGTCTCTCCCCAATCCATGTCAAAAACGAAGGGGTTGAGGCGCAGGCGGGCATCCGAAATCCGCAGGGTTTCGCGGGGGCGGTTGCGCGACGCGTTCAGCCCGCGGATGTCCAGGGGGGTGGGCATGTGGAACCGCAACGGGTCCTCCCGGCTGTTTTGGCTCAGCCGAAGGGCGGGACCTTGGAGGTCGAGCAGGGGGAGGGTGAGTTGATCGCGTCCGGAGTTGTATTTCACATCGCGGAACAGCCCCGTCAAGCTGGCGGCGATGTTTTCGTGGGAAAGGGCAAGGTCCCGGTCGAGGACGAGGGTGCCGGCGGGGGTGGCTTCCAGATTGTGGAGGGCGGCGGAAAATTCATCGCGCGTGTCCCGGAGAAAACCCGAAAGCAGGGTGAGGCGTCCCGAGCCTGTCAACAGGGACTCCGCATTACGACGGGACAGGCGTCCGTTGACGTTGATGCGGGCGTCCCGCGGATTGTCGATGGCCACCCGCCCGAACTGCAAGGGCGCTTGAAACGCCAAGTGGAGTTGGACGTCTCCCGCCGTCCATTGTCCGTTTTCGTAGACCAGGTTGTCCAGGGTCAACGTTTGTGGGGCGTCCGAGGTGGTGAAAACGAGTTTTTCGTCGAAAGCAAAGGTGTGGGACGGCTTGAGTTCGGCGTGAAAGGAAATTTCCGCGCGGGTGGGCGCCTGCCACTCCCGCCGCGGTCCATCGCGTTTGCGGCGGTATCGGTGCAGGCGGGGGAGGGCGCTGAGAATGCGGTAGCGCCCGTGGGCACGGATCCGAAGTTTGGGGTCATCGGGGACGGAACGAAGTTCCCGGGAATGGGCCACGGGGACATTGCGGTAAATGAAGGTCAGGGGCTTGTCGGAGAGGATTTCCACGTCCTCGGGAATCACGATGACCTCGTTGGTGTCTTCATCAAAACGCGGCACGGTGCGGGCCCGCAGTTGCAGGGTGGCGCCGGGGGGAACCGCGAGTTGCGCGTTGCGGCTCACCCGTTGCAACGTGGCCTCCTCGAAATACAGCACCGCCCGCAGTTCCGCGGCGGCGACGCCCGAGATCCCAATGCCCTCGGCGGTGTCCCGTTCATATTCCTCCGACACCTCCCTGAAGGTATATTGACCCGGAAAATTCTGCAAAAGGAACCCGCCTGCCACCAGGACCAAGGCAAGGAGCATGCGTCTGCGGCGTTTGGACTTTTTCGGTTGGGGTGTCGGAGGATTGGAAGTCACGGATTTTGCGTGTGATCGGAAGATTATCATTGCGTATTGGCCTGGCAGGTTTTACCATGACCAACGTGAAAGGTCATTTCACATTTGCACATGGATAACACGTAATCAAGGAGAAGTACAATGCCTGAAGAATATATGATGGAAAATGGTGAAGGATCAGTGCTTGGACTGATCGTTTGGCTGGCGGTGATGATTGTCATTATCGCCGGAATTTGGAAAGTGTTCACCAAAGCCGGAAAGCCGGGCTGGGCGAGCATCATTCCAATTTACAATGTCGTGGTCCTTTTGGAGATTGCCGGAAAACCTTTGTGGTGGGTCATTCTCTATTTCGTGCCGTTGGTGAACATTGTCATTACGTTTATCGTCAGCATTGAAGTGGCCAAGGCCTTTGGCAAAGGCACGGGTTTCGGCGTGGGCCTGGTCTTCCTGGCACCGATCTTTTACCCGATCCTTGGCTTCGGTTCCGCGCAATACCAAGGCGCACCCGCGCCCGCAATCGCCTGACCCTCTCGCATGCCTCTATCGAAAAACCCCCGCCAAGGCGGGGGTTTTTTATGGGCGTAGATCGGCAGTCCCTGCCGATAATTCCATCCGCTCGCGATTGGGATGTCCGGCGGACAGGACTGTCCGCGCGCCGTTGTTTTTGCCCCGGGCCGTTCACCATTTGGAATGAATTTGCCGTGACAGAAGCGTTTTTTTTTGGTGTGGGGGGACAATGTCCGGTTCCGATTCGTTTTCTTCATGTTCCATTCAGGGTGGCGAACGCATTTTCGTTGATTTCAAGTTGCCGGCGGCGGCGTTGGCGGCCTTGCGCGCGGGTACGGCGGGGTATGAGCTGCTGTTTCCCAAATCGCCCGCGGATTCGGTGCTGCAGGCGGGAGGCGTGGACGCGGGCTTTTCTTCGGCGGAGATTTTGTTGGGCCAGCCGGATCCAAAGGCGGTATTGGCTTCG
The DNA here is from genome assembly GCA_003565815.1 of PVC group bacterium. Classification (GTDB taxonomy): domain Bacteria; phylum Verrucomicrobiota; class Kiritimatiellia; order SS1-B-03-39; family UBA6053; genus PXAS01. The sequence continues at coordinate 24,981 of PXAS01000254.1, read as the reverse complement.
GAGTCAGTGCGCTGGGTTCAGGTGACCTCTTCGGGCATTACCCGGTATGATACCCCGGATTTCCGCTCGGGAGTGGCGGAGAAGGGGGTTGCGGTCTGCAACGGCGCCGACGTGTATGCCGCCGCTTGCGCGGAACATGCGCTGGCCTTTATGCTGGCGCAATCCCGCAATCTGATTCCGGCCTTGCAAACCTCTGCCTTTGCGAAACCCGCCGACTGGCTGGCGCATCGCAACGCCTGCGTTTCACTGCGGGGGCAAACGGTGCTGATGGTGGGTTACGGGGCGATCGGACGATGCTTGGCGGCCTTTTTGAAGCCGTTCGGGATGCGGATTCTGGCTTGGCGGCGAAATCCGCTTCCGGAGGCGGGGGTGACGTTTTTGCGGGATGAACCCGCGCTCGCCACGGCCCTCGGCGAGGCGGATCATGTGGTGAACCTTCTTCCCGACAGCCCCTCTACCCGTCATTTTTTCAATGCGTCGCGTCTGCGGCTTTGCCGTTCGGACGCGGTTTTTTACAATATCGGACGAGGGGCAACGGTGAATCAGAGCGATTTGGCGATGGCCTTGCGTGAAAAACGGTTGGCGGCGGCGTGGCTGGACGTGACTGATCCGGAACCCTTGCCGGCGGATCATCCCTTGCGCCGGGAACCCCGATGCCGGATCACCCCGCACGTGGCCGGCGGTCATGTGGACGAGGCCCTGAGTCTGGTGCGGCATTTTCTGGAAAACCTTCGGCGCGCGGAGCGCGGCGACCCTTTGATCAACCGGGTCATGTAACCCCAACCTGAAAGACGAAACCATGAAACCCAACATCCTTTTTTGATTTCCGACCAACAGCGCGCGGATACCCTCGGAGTGCTGAATCCGTCCATTCGCACTCCGAACTTCGACCGGCTGGCGGAAACGGGCACGCTGTTCAAGCGGGCGTATCCGCCCACGCCGGTTTGTCTGCCGTGTCGGGGGGCTTTGCTGAGCGGACGGTATCCATCGGCTTCGGGGGCGATGCACAATTTCAACTGTCTGCGGCCTTCACTGCGTCCGATGGTGGCGGAGGTCTTTCAAAAGGGCGGGTACTATACGCACATGATTGGCAAGAGCCATGTGAATCCCTGTCATGACCCGGAGAGTCCGGAAAGCGCCCCGCACATTCATGACCGGGAGTATTTCAGGAAATGGCACGGCCCCTGGTATGGATTCGAGCATGCGGATTTGAACATCGGGCACAGCACCGAGGCCCACGCCTGCGGCATGCATTACGGGGTGTGGCTGGAGGATCGCGGGGTGGACACGGACCGATATTTCGGGCATACGGCATGAGCGCTGGGCAAGGATAGGGGCGAAAGGGTGGTGGAAAGGCCTGAACTTGGAAATTTTTTTGGGGATTGCACCATCAGAAGATGCGTTGCCCCCCCCCGAAAACTCGAAATCCGACGCAAGCTGAATCGCCCGGTCGCCCATAAACCTGACGGGTTGAGGAGAAAGGAGCCGAAGGCTTTTTCCAGTCACACCCGCGCCCCGCGCGGGAGATCCCTGCAAAGTAAGCTCCAAAATGAATTTTCGAAGAGGGTCGAGGTACGCAACCTGGTCGACGTGAACGTAACCCAGCGGTTTTCGCGGGGAATGCAATTATCAAAAAAGCACCGACAGAACACACCGCAGGGTAATTTCGGCGGCACTTTTGACTCGACACAGCAAAGCACCTTCAGTTACGGTGCCTGATATGAAGTCACAAATTCTACCATTACAAAAAAAACCACCAACCCATTTAATGCGTAAATAGCTGATCAAGGAACCGATTGAGAAATGAAAAACAATATAAATCGTGGTCTGGATCCCAATTTCCTGGCGGAAGGGCCTAATAAGTCGCCACCTGCATGCCCCTTATCTCCGTCACAATCCAAGCCAAAAACTTGTCAGCGAAACCGCCGAAGATCTGGAAGCTTGGCTGAATACCCTCCGGACCGCTATTCAGACCGAACTTGATAAAGGAACTAGAATGACGCTTTAAAAGGTGAACGGATATGATGTACGGTACTGTAAAATGGTTTGGCGCTAGAAATGAAGAGGGCGAAGAAAAACCATATGGTTTCGTCCAAGGTATGGACGGACAAGACTATCACGTACACATAGATAATGTCAATGAAGCGAGATGGCTTAACGAAGAGGATAAGGTGGTGTTTACTCCAGGGCAGGGGCGTAGAGGACTGAAATGTCGCGAACTCTGGGGGCTGGATGATTTTCACGATACTGATACACTACGGCAGCTTCTGGTGCGTTCCCTGGACACTGAATTTGATACACAACCATTGATCAGGCAGTTTTCGATTAGCGCGTACCGTAAAAACGAAAGTATGTTGGATGCTTTTGATGCCCTATGGCAGCTTGTGCTTGATGGATATTATCCTTCGGAACAAACTGTGGAAGCAACTGAAATAATAAACAAGCTGTCTCAATGGATTGATTCAAAGCAACCAGCACAACATATTGCGATGGAAGTCGCCCCACACTATGACTTTGAACTTCAAAAAGAGTTATGGAAAAAATTCAACACCCCGCCACCTAAAGACCTTAGCCTTAAACCAGATGACTTAAAAGAACTTTCAACCCCCACAATTTTAACATTGCTTGAAGATCAGGAAATTTTTTTGCGTCTCATTTGGGACCTGACTGAAAACGAACAGGATGAAGATCTGATCGGTTTATATCATTTCTTCGATGCATGCAGAAAAGGAAGCTTTTACATTCCCCAGAAGACCATGCCCTCCATATTTGCACCCAATCCTACCTCAACGGATAAAAGACCTAAACCGAATGATCAAGCTATCGCCTTGACTATGAAATTAGTGACAAAGGCGATGGAGCAGCACCATCTGAGGGGAGCCTTTCGTTATATACCTTATATTCTTGATTTGGCGGACGACATGCTGCCTCAAATCGATCCAAAGAAAATACCGCCAAAGCTTTTACCAGACGGTTATCAACGGCAGCTCTTCAAGAAAATTGTTTTTCAGGTCAAGATCACGAAAGAAATCCAGAATCCGTCGGAATTTTGGGATGCCGAACTTTGGTCTGATTTTACCATTCATTTTATCTTGGCTTTGGATGTGACACGTTTGGACGGACATCGATTTCAAGTTGATCGTTACATTGTGGAAAGCGCGATGCGTTCCTGTAAACCCTGGCACAAAGAAATCCGCTTATACGATCTTTTTGAAAACTGCCCTGGAAGGATGGAGAGGCTGTATAACCATTTAAGCGGTAAGTTTGAGTACCGCAGGGTCGAAAAGTCTGTATACCTTGAATTTTGCGAGGGCCGTATTTATAAACGCAAAGAAGCAGATTTTTTGGATGATCAAGAGATGCGAACTGTTCAAGATGAGGGTCAAACCCTAGTATTAGAGAAAAAAACATGCTGGTGGTGCAGGAACAAAAGATGTTATCTTGATGCAAGGCATCTAGATAAAAGTCTTCCGGCAAATGTAACATTTAAAGATTATCTTGATTTGTTGGAATATCCTGTTGATTGGGAAACATATAAAAATATTCTAGGCTATTTCAATCAGTATAACCGATTGCAGGAGAAAATGAAGTGCCGTTGCTGCGGAGAGTACATGGGCCTGTTGGATAGAGCTGGAAATGAAATACCTTATTCAAATTTTGCTTATCGTAGAGTAAGCCGTTTTTCTTGTGCAAATCCCGATTGTGCGGAACCTGATGAAAATGTATATTTAACCCATTGTTTGAACAAAGACTGCCTAAATATTGTGGATAGCCGTGTGTCTGCGAAATGCGAGCCACAAGGCTTGGAGCGCCAAAAATTTGGCTGGTATATTTGTGATTATTGCCTGGCTTGTTGCAGTTCGGAAAAACTTGAACAAAGAAACAGACGCCTCATCGAGGTTGGGCAGTTACCAAACTGTCATTTGGAAGGGCATTGGGACCGAGGGGAAATATGCTGCCCAAAATGTGGTCATTTGTTAAACTTCCACATTCCAAAGGGATTGAATGCTCCGTTTGCAAAAATGGTGGTGGATTGGTTTGATTCGCTTGGAGTGGATGCAAACAATGGTCCTATTTTAAGCAAAGGGAAGCGTGAATCGGATGGTTCTTTTTGGTATCGTTTCAAATATTCATCACTTTCCCATCTATTACGAGGGATAGACCAGACAGTTGAATCGTATATGCGGCACCTCATGAAATATGGATTTCATGTCCCAGATATCGAAAACGAGACATTTACTCCAAACCAATTTGGGATTCTAATATCAACACCGACAGGTAACATCAAGGAAGGTTATCTCACCTTCAATCAGTGTGATTACAGGTTGGATTTCCAAACGATCCCGAAAGAGGAACGCGAAGATCTTTTTAATGCTTTATCTTTTCATAAACCTCTGATTAGTTTGAATCCTAGAAATTCAGGTCGTCGTCGCAACCAAAACCCTGCAACCGAAGGTCCAACCTCTACCCTCTGACATCTTTCCTTTATGAACACCACCAAACTCCAATCCATCTCTCAAAAAGTCCGTGTCCAGCCGATGAAGGCGGTGGGACCTAAGCTGGATGCGGTGTTGGTGGGGAAGACGGCGCATCTGCAGAATGGGAGCCCGCTCTTTTCTCACATGCGATTTTTTACAACCGCCGCCGAGGGGGAGGGGTCATGCAGTAGGAAAGCGGAAGAGCAAAAATACGGTAAACCCATTCCCGCTGCAGATCAACATGCCGTCCATTTGGTTGAACGAATCCTCCGAACCCCACAATCGAACTTGGAAGAAGCCTTGAACTGGCTGTCCCGACATATTATAAAAAGGAGCGGCGAGGACCCTCAGGGGGTCGAGGCGCCCAGAGGCGGCCGCTCTCGTCGCTAAACCTATATATCATACCCTTTCTCAAAAACGCAACCGTATTTTTCCATCTCCATTGTCTTTTTGACTTTGTTTTTGACCTCCTTCCCAATGAACACCACAAAACTCGAAACCCTCGCTCCGATAGTCCGTATCCAGTTGAGGGAGGCGGTGGGTCGTAAGCTGGTTGCGGTGCTGATGGGGAATACGGCGGATCTGCTGTCAGCAGAGGCGCAGGTGACATCTCCGTGGCGGTAGACGAAAGCGGACCGGGCGGGGTTGGTGGAGTGGGTGGCGTAAACCTGGTTAAATCGTCTGGCGGCGCTTCGTTTTTGGACGCGCGTGGCTGGCATCCGTTTCATTTCCGGGTACTCACACTTGCCAAGCGGACGAATGTCTGCCGGAACTGCTCAAGAAAATGTGGCGCGGGGCATTGCCGGAGAAACAGCGCGACGGCTTGTAGCTGTTATAACTGAACGATCTGCTCGATGGCCCCCTGATGACGCTCTCGGTTCCCGGAACAGATCCGCAGGGCGATGTCTACTGACACCTCATCCTCGCCGTTTGTCATTTCTACGACCAGATCATGCCCTTTTCTTTTTAGGCATCGACGACGAAACGGAATTACTGACATCAGACAAGCTGCTTACCGCTATCTCAGTAGTCCGCGCTTACGGCTACAAAAGCGGTCCATCTCCTGGTTTTTCCAGAGACCAAAAAATTGCTTCAGTACGCTGGTGTACCTGCACCGCCACAACCGCTACAACCCCGACACCGTCAACACCCTCTTCACTCCAGATTTAACGGAAGAATGTGAGTATGTATACGACAGAGAGGCCATGCTAAAAAGTAACCGAGGGATGTGTCAGGTTTGACTGCGCGGATGGTGATGGAAGCAGTTCCTTTGGTTCAAAAAATTTTTCCTGAAATAATGTTCAACGTAAAATACGAGGATGGTGAAAAAATATGGTATATTTATGATAATATTCTAAACTTCAGGCATCTTTGGCCTCCTTGTTTGCTGATGTGTATCTGCAAACCGGGAAATTCATTATTGCTGAAACACACAGCGAGCATATCATGCTTCGTATTCAGAAACTGATCAGGCATGGGATCTTGAAGCCGGATACGGCTGATTTTTTGAGAAGATGGCAATCGAAGTTGTCAACCCGCTGATCCCTGCGGGGGGGGCGCGAATGTGGAGAAAAATGCGAAGATTTTTTACCCTGCGGATGCTTCGCCGTCCTGCGGATTTTTTGGGGGGAAGGGAATTTTGCGAATGGCGATGCCGTCCTGCGAATTCTTTGTCGTTTCCAGTGGGATACCGACGATGATCCGCAGTCCGGCGAAGCATCCGCAGGATCACCTCCATTCGCACCAATACTCTTCCGCGCCCAAGCGGCAGGTGCGCCACCGGAAAAACAGCAGTCCGTCGGCGCCGTGGGCAATGGAAGTCTGGGCCATGCGCCGCATTTCCCCGGGTTCGGGGGTATCGTGGAAACAATGCGTTTGCCCGCCCGGTCCGGCTTGCTGTTCGGGCACCAAGAAATGACCGGAGAAGGCGCGTATGTAATCCAAGTTGTAGGCGTGGCTGAACCGGCGGTTCGAGGGATTTTGATCAAAGAAAGGATAGCTGTCGTAGGAAAGGAAATCCAGATCCAGGGTGACGTCGCCCCGGTAGTCGATGGACGCGACTCGGTCTGCCAACCGAGCACATGGGGGTTGTCGGCATAGTGTTCCGCGAGGGCGCGGGTGATTTTGCGGATGTAGTCACGGAACAGCGGACTGAAATGCGAATTCGCCCATGCGCACCAGGTTGATGCCCGCCTTAACGCCCATGATCTTGCACGCATTCTTTGCAAATATCCCACGGATTCAGGAAAGTCAAAAACCCTCCAAGAAACCGCATTTGCTTTACGAATCTGACAGAGGTCTTTACCAATCGCCGAGGAAGACGTTCATGCCGTTGTTGGAGGCTTTTTTGTAGACGAGTTCGAGGGCGTCGAGGAAGCGTTCTTCTCCGCGCCACATGGGGAAGTGGCCGAGATGTTTGGACAGGGCCCCGGGGCTGGGGGGGATGCGGGTATCGGAAAGGTGTTCTTCGTTGATGGTGCCGCCGTTCCAGAAGTAGACGACCTCGTTGGTCATGGGGCGGCCCAATTCCCGGGGGCCGCTGTGAAGTTCCATGTCCAAATAATCGGCTTTGGATTTTTTGCGGGTGATGCTGGACCCGATGTCTTGGATCAGTTTTTCCCGGTCCAAGCCGCGCAGGCGCATGAAGAGAAAGGGGTCGCGGTCAAATTCTTCCGCCAGCAGGTAATAGACGGCGATGATATGACGGCAGAGTCCTTTGGTGGTACAGGTGCAGGAGGTTTCCAGATCGGTGATATCCTTGGGGAAGAGGGGCAGGCCCTGGTCTTCGAAGGTTTCCTCGATGGATTCCGGCATTTGACCGGAGAGCAGTTTGGCCGCGAAAATCGCTTGGCTGGAGAGGGTTTCCGCCAGTTTCCTCCACTGGTCTTGGGGGGCGGGCTTGAAGCGGATGTGGACTTTGTGGGGTTGTTCGCGGGAACCCTGCACGGTGGCGCGCACGGTGCCGTTTTCGATTTTGAGGGCGAGCACTTGGCCGGCCTGCGCGTAGGCGCGGCCCCTGGGCAGTTCCGCGCCCATGTAATGGTTTTCCAGCACCGCCATCCAGCGTTTCGTCCACCAGTTCTTGCCGACTTTGCGGCTTTTGGTTTGGGCGCGGATGCCGCCGTGTGCGGTGAGGGGGCGGTTGCCTCGGTTGGATGTATCTGACATGGTTGGGTCTTCCCTTTTTTGGCGCCGGGTTTATTCCCCGATCGCGTCTTTTTGCAATTGGAACAGGTTTTTGAGGTCTTCGGTGGACAGCTCGGTGAGCCAGGCTTCATCGCTGCCCACGACGCTGTCGGCGACGTCTTTTTTGTGTTCAAGCATATCGTCGATGCGTTCTTCCAAGGTTCCGGCGCAAAGAAATTTGTGGATTTGCACGTTTCGGGTTTGGCCGATCCGGTACACCCGGTCGGTGGCCTGGTCTTCCACGGCGGGGTTCCACCAGCGGTCGTAGTGAAAGACGTGGTTGGCCCGGGTGAGGTTCAACCCGGTACCGCCGGCTTTGAGCGAAAGCACGAAGATATGGGGGCCGTTGTCCTCCTCCTGGAAGCGTTCGATCATTTTGTCTCGCGCTTTTTTGCTGACGCTGCCATGCAGGAAGATGACTTCCTGGCCGAAGGTGTCTTGCAAGTGCTGCTGCACGATCTTGCCCATTTCCACGAACTGGGTGAAAATCAAGGCGCGCTCGTCCACTTCGATGATTTCCTCCAGCATTTCCGTGAGCCGGGCAAGTTTGCCGCTGCGGTTTTCGAAGGGTTTGTTTTCGGAAAGATATTGGGCGGGATGGTTGCAGATTTGCTTGAGTTTGGTGAGGGTGGCCAGCACCAGCCCCTTGCGCTGAATGCCTTCGGTCGACTCCAGCGCGTTTTCCACGTCCTGCACCAGCGCCTGGTAGAGAGAGGCCTGTTCCTTGGTGAGGTTGCAGTAGACTTTCATTTCCATCTTGCCGGGCAGATCCTTGATAATGGACTTGTCGCTTTTGAGTCGGCGCAGGATGAAGGGATTGGTCAGGGTCTTGAGGTTTTGGATGGCCTGCGGATCGCGGTTGGCCTGAATGGGCAGAATATAATTGCGTTTGAAATCCGCCTGATTGCCCAAAAAGCCGGCATTCAAAAATTCCATGATCGACCAGAGGTCGCCCACGTTGTTTTCGATGGGAGTACCGGTGAGGGCAATGCGATTTTCCGCCTTGATGGAGCGGGCGGAACGGGCCTGTTTGGTTTTGGGGTTTTTGATATTCTGGGCTTCGTCGAGGATGGCGCCGCCCCAATCAATGGTTTTCAGAATTTCGATGTCCCGGTGCAGCAGGGCATAGCTGCTGATGATGATGGCGTATTTCTCGGCATCCTTTTTGAAAGCGGCGCCCTTGTTGCGATTCACGCCGTGGTGAACCAACACGGGCAATTCGGGGGTGAACTTTTTGGTCTCTTTGTACCAGTTTCCGGTGAGGGAGGTCGGGCAAATGATCAAATAAGGCTTTTGGTGGCCTTCTTCCCATTCGTGCTGAATCAGGGTCAGGGCCTGAATGGTTTTCCCCAAACCCATGTCGTCGGCCAGGCAGGCGCCGAGTCCCCATTTTTTCAGGAACGCGAGCCAGGAATAGCCCCGCAACTGGTAGGGGCGCAATTCTCCGATGAAGCCGGAGGGGACGGGCAGTTCCTCGAAGGTGGTGGAGCCCTGCAACTGTGCCAGGAAATCATGCACCCAGCCGCTGGCTTCCACGCCGTCGAATTGAAAATCGTCATTGGATTTGGTGGCGCCGAGGGCCATTTGCACGATGTCCCGGAGCGGGGCCTTGGCCTGGTGGTTCTCGTCGGTGATTTTCAGGGCGCGTTCGACCTCTTTTTCGCCGAGTTGGATCCAGTGACCGCGCATTTGCACCAAGGGGACTTTGGATTGGGCGAGTTCCTCGAGTTCTTCCCGGCTGATTTTTTCGCCGCCCAGGGTGATTTCCCAGTCGAATTCGAGAATTTGGTCGAGACGAAAGGTTTGTTTTTTGCCTTCCTTGCCGGAAGGGGCGGGGAGTTTGGCGGGATCTCCGGCGAGCACGGCCCGGGCGCCGAGGCGATGGCGGCTGCCGTTGTTGGTCCACCAGTCCGGGGTGAGGGCACCGAATCCGGCCTGTTCCAAGGCCAGTTGGCGCAGGGTCAGAAATTCATAGGCGCCTTCCGTGTCCAGGGAATACCCCACGGGCGCGTCCTGCCGCAGGCTGTTTTCAATGCGGGGACAGATGGTGCTGGCGATGCCCAGGGAGGAGAGCAGGAATTCCTTGGCGTCAAAGTAGTTCGTATTGAGGACTTTGGCCTCTTCGGGACTGGGTTTCCAGACGTGCTCGGCGGGAATCAGGAGATTGGGGTCGCTGAGGGATTGCAGAAGGAAATGGACGAACCATTCGGGGTCGGCCTTGTTTTTCGCGTCTTTGTCCGCGGGTTCCTCGAGCCGGAGGCAGAGCCGGAAGGGGGTGGCGGTGGACAGGGAAATGGGTTTGCGCCAGTTGCGCACCTGGCGGTAGAGTTCTTCCAGATCCTCTTGGGCATCCGGGAGGATGGGTTCTTCGGTGACCAGGGCGTTGAGCCAGTGATCGTGCATGCTGTCGAACTCGGTGCCGGGTTCGCTGAGGAAGCTCTTCGGCCAGCTGGACTGCTGTTGGGTGAAGATCGAATACCGGGCCAGATAATCGACGATCTGCATGACGAATTCCTTCACCATGGTTCCGGGATAGAGCATGGGGAGGGCGTTTTCGCCTTTCGAGGGTTGCATGCACCCGCAGGAATGGGGCATGCCGTCAATCAATTCGTTGAGGTAATCGAGGTCGTTGCCCAGGAAAATCGGTTCCCAGATGGCTTCCATTTCGCCGGATTTGGTGCGCTCCAGGCCGGGGAGGTACTCCTGGCGGGCCACGAGGGCGCCGGCAAAGCGCATGACTTTGGTCCAGAAGGCCAGGTCGGCCCCGCCCATGATGCCGGACCCGATCAGTTCCTTGTCCACGAATGCGGCCAGAAAGCCAATGGTGCTTTCCAGCGTGAGCGTCAGCGTGGTCACCCGCCAAGGTTGGGGGGAAACGTCGCGATGCGCCACGGGATTTTTGCTCAGCAGGGGGCTGGATGCAATTGCGGTTTTGCCGGAAGTGGGGAGCCAAACGGTGCGCATTTCCCCTTCCTGACGGCGGATGGACCGGTCGAAGAGGGTGTCCGCAAGGATTTCCTTGAGGGTGTCCTCTCCGGCATCGTACGGAAACAGGGGGACCCGTTTGCCGCTGCCGGCCATGGCAGTGCCTTCCAGATCGTCCACGGGCTTTTCACCCCAGAAATGTAGTTGATGGTCCGCGTATGTCGCGTGAAGAATAATCATGCCTCGTCTCGAAACCTTGTTGAAATTGATAATCGTCCATATGTTCGGAGAAATTTTGTGTATAACAGAAATTTTCCTTGATTACGATGTAATTTCCGACTTTTTTTGGCTTGTCCCTTGTATTCCACGGGACTATACCATCCTATTCGTGCCTGAACCGAACTTCCAACGGAACTTTACCCCTATGTCGAGCCCTCCGCGCCCCACCGCGAAAATTCTGGAAATTCGCCCCTTCGCCGTCGCGAAGCCCCCCCCGGCCCTGGATGCCTGGCATTTGGAATGTCTGCCGATGCTGGAGGACAATTTCGGGTATTTGCTGACATCGCCGGCGGGAAAAACCTTGGTCGTGGACGCCCCGGAGGCGGCACCGCTGTTGGCGGCGGCTTCCCGCGCCGGTCGGGCCCTCACCGAACTATGGATCACCCACGGGCATCGGGATCACACCGCCGGAATCGCGGAACTGGCGCGGCGCACGGGGTGCACGGTCCGCGCCCATGCCGATCTGAAGATCCCCGGGGCGGTTCCCCTGCCGGACGAAGGAACGGTGGCCTTTGAGGGAGAGCTGTTTACCATCCTGAACACCTCCGGGCATTCCGAATTGGATCTGAGCTTCCATGCCCCCGGGCTGGGGCTTTGCTTTTGCGGGGACACCCTGTTCACCGGAGGCTGCGGACGGCTTTTCGCGGGTCCGCCGGAGCGCATGTGGGCCTCTCTTTTGCGTTTGCGGGCGCTGCCGGATGACACGTACTTGTGTTGCGGCCACGATTATGCCCACGACAATTTCACGTTCGCCACCCGCACCTTTCCCGCAATCGACATTTTCCGGGACCGTTTGCACGAGGTGGAAACCGCCCGCCGACAAGGGGATTTCCTGATGCCGACCTCCGTGGGGATGGAAACCCGGTCCAATCCCATGCTGATGGCGGACCACGCCCATCTGGCCACCGCGCTGGGTTTGGACGGCAAGCCCGCGGCGGAAGTCTTCGCGAAAATCAGGGAAATGCGAAATCGGCTTTGACCTTTGTCCCGCTTTGCGTCAGTATGCGAGCCATGGACATTCCCCCTCCCTCCGACTTTCCCCGACTTTCCCGCCACGGCCGGCTTTTGGACCGCGGCGTGGTCATCCCGCATCCTGACTCCGTATTCGTGGACGCGGATGTCGATCCGGAACGAATCGCCCCCGGGGTGGTGTTGCATCCCGGCACCCGCCTTTCGGGCGAAACCCTGTCCATCGGACCCGGTTGCGTGATCGGGGGCGAAACCCCGGCCACGGTAACGGATTGCCAGTTGGGGCACGATGTGGCCCTGAAAGGAGGGTTTTTCCATGGCGCTGTATTTCTGGACGAGAGCGGATGCGGTTCCTCGGCCCACGTGCGCCCGGGCTGTCTGTTGGAGGAAGAGGCCTCCATCGCCCACGCGGTCGGGCTCAAGCAAACCATATTGCTCCCCTTCGTGACCCTTGGCAGTTTGATCAATTTTTGTGATGTGTTGATGGCGGGGGGAACCAGCCGCAAGGATCATGGCGAGGTGGGCTCCTCCTTCATTCATTTTAACTTCACCCCGCATGGGGACAAGGCGACCCCGACGCTGATCGGAGACGTGCCCCGCGGCGTGTTGTTGGATCAGCCGCCGGTGTTCCTGGGCGGGCAGGGGGGGCTGGTGGGGCCGGTGTCGGTTGAATTCGGCGTGGTGCAGGCCGCCGGGTCGATTTGTCGGGAAGACATGGATTGTCCGGGCCATCTGTACCGGTTCGCCGGGCCGGGCGAAACGAGTGCGCATCCCTATGTCAAGGGACGGGTGCGGGACGCGGAACGGCGCTTGCAGGCCAATTTGCGCTTCATTGGCAACTTGTTTGCCTTGCGGCTGTGGTACGGGACCTTTCGCAAACCGCTGATGTCGTCGGACCCCTATCGGGAGCGGTGTCGACAGGCCGCGGCAGCGCTTCTGGGTCAAGCCGCGGAAGATCGGGTGCGACAGCTCGACAAGTGGGTGAGAAAGCTGGACGAGGCCCATGGCGAAGCGGGCGGAGACGCGGGAGAAGCTTTGGAAGTGGCCCGCCGCTGGCCCCGCATGCACGAAGACCTCCGCCGAGAATTGGCGGTGGAGAGCGAAGCGCCCGCCCTGGCGCAAATTGCCGAAAGCCATGCCGAGCATGCCGAAAGTGTGACGGCGGCCGTGAAGGGGCTGAACGAAGAAGCGCGCGAAACCATTTTTTCAAGATTGAACACCGAAGTACAACGGGCGCTGTCCATTGCGGACCGCGTCCAATAAACAGGAAAAATTTATGGCCAGAATGTTTGGAACCGACGGCGTTCGCGGAGTCGCGAACGTGGGACAAATGACCGCGGAAAACGTGCTCGATATCGGGCGCGCCACCGCTTATGTCTGCAAGCGAAACCATTGCAAGGGCCGCCGCAGGCGGATTGTGATCGGCAAGGACACCCGTGTGAGCGGATATATGTTGGAGAACGCCTTGTCCGCCGGGATATGCTCCATGGGGGTGGACGTGTATCTCCTGGGGCCCATTCCCCCCCCGGGCATTGCCTTCACGACGCTCAGCATGCGGGCGGACGCCGGCCTGGTGCTGTCCGCCTCCCACAATCCCTTCGAAGACAATGGCATTAAAATTTTCTCGCACGACGGCTTCAAGTTGCCCGATGCCGTCGAGGATGAAATCGAAGACATCATTACCTCGGGACGCATCAAAAACCTCCGCCCCGTTTCCGACGAGGTGGGACGGGCCAAACGCATTGACGACGCCATCGGCCGGTACATCGTGTTTTGCAAAAAGACCTTTCCCAACCACTTGAATTTGGAAGGGTTGCGGATCGTATTGGACTGCGCCAACGGCGCCACCTACAAAATCGCCCCGACGATTTTCGACGAGTTGGGGGCCGAAGTCGTGCCCATTCACAATCAGCCCAACGGTCTGAATATCAATGACAATTGCGGGTCCCAGCACACCGAGGATTTGTCCCGCAAAGTGTTGGAAACCCGCGCCGATCTGGGCCTGGCCTTTGACGGGGACGGCGACCGGGTCATCGCCGTGGACGAGAAGGGCGAAGAACTCACCGGAGACCATTTGATCGCCATTCTCGCCCGTTTCATGAAGCAAAATGGGACCCTGCCGCACAACAAGGTCGTCACCACGGTGATGAGCAATTTTGGCTTTGTGAAGTGCATGCGAGAGTTGGAGGTGGACCTGGAGATGACGAATGTCGGCGACCGGTATGTCCTGCAGCGGCTGATGGAAAGCGACGGTGCCCTGGGCGGGGAGCCCAGCGGTCATATCATCTGTCGCGATCACCACACCACCGGCGACGGAATCATCGCGGCCCTGCAATTGTTGCGGGTGATGCAAACCGAAAAGAAAAAACTTTCCGCGTTGGCCGAAATCATGGAACTGTTTCCCCAAAAATTGGTGAACGTGTCCGTCAACGACAAGCCCCCCCTGGAAGAAGTGAAGTCCATTCAGTCCGCGATTTTGGAAGCGGAAGCGGCGTTGAACGGAGACGGGCGCGTCTTGGTGCGGTACAGCGGCACCCAGTCCATGTGCCGGGTGATGGTGGAAGCCTCCACCACCGCCCTGACCGAATCCATCGCCAACCGTCTCGCCAAAACCGTGGAAACGGCCTTGGGAGGGCACTGATTTGCGTACACCGGGCTTTCGATGCGCGCTTGCATTCCTGCTGACGGCCCTGACCGTTCATGCCGGTGCGGAGGCACCGGTAGTGCAAAGCGACTGGGGGCCTTTTTATGGCCGATGGACGGATGTCCATGCCAACACCCGCACCCGGGCGCTGGGTCCGGTGTATGAAAAAATCGAAACCCCCGAGGACTGGCAATTCCATGCGGTGCGACCTTTTCAATCCCTGTGGGATCACGAGGGCGACCGGGTGGAGCGTCGCGAAGTGCTGTGGCCGGTGGCCAAGGCTTCGCGCCGGGGAGATGCCCGTAGCTGGCGTTTTTTGCTGACCTGGGGGATGAATTGGGATGTGGAGGACCCCGAGTCCCGTCACCGGCTTTGGGTCCTGCCCTTTTATTTTCATGGGCGCGACACCCGGGGCGAAGACTACCGGGCCATTTTCCCTTTGGGCGGACGGCTCCATGAATTTTTCCTCTGGGACGAAATTCATTTTGTGTTGTTTCCCCTGTACGTCGAAAGCCGCAAGAACGAAATCGAAGCCAAAACCGTGTTGTGGCCACTGTTGTCCCGCACCGAAGGGCCCGGCGTCCGCCGCGCCCGTTTTTTCCCATTCTACGGCTACAACGAGCGCGAGGGCTTCGGACGCAAGCATTTTGTATTGTGGCCGTTTTGGACCCAAGTGCAATACACCATGCCCGAAAACGAAGGACGGGGATGGATCTTGTTTCCGATCACCGGACACTTGAAATTGGAAGATCAGGAAAGTTGGTGGATTTTGCCGCCCTTGTTTCGCTATCACGTGGGGGAGGAGAAAAACCGTTTGTTGGGTCCTTGGCCTTTTGTGCAACTGAGCGAAGGCTCCACCGAGAAATTTTACCTCTGGCCGCTCTATGGCACCAAGACCATCGGATCGGTCCAACGCGATTTTTATCTCTGGCCCCTCATCTGGAACGAGCGGATCGATGGGCCCGACACCATCAAACGACGTTTCACCCTGGTGCCCTTCGTGCAGAATTTTCACGAAGCCAATGCCGAGACCGACGAAACGGAAAGCCGTTACACCAAGCTGTGGCCGCTCGCCTCCCATTTGTATCATGCCGAGGGGCCGGTTCGCCGCACCGTTTTTCCCGACTTGAATCCCTTCCGGGCCGGTCCCATCGAGCGCAATTACGCCCCTTTTTGGCAACTGTTCGTGCGTGAACAGGTGGGCGAGGAAATCGACACCGAAATTCTTTGGGGCATGTACCGCTCCATCAAACGGGGGGATGATTTCCGCCACCGCAGCCTCTTTCCCTTGGTTTCCTGGGGCCGTGAAGCCGACGGACGGTCTTTCAGTTTGCTCAAGGGACTGTTCGGATACGAGCGCGCGGCCTCAAAAAAATCTTGGCGTTTGCTGTACCTTTTCCGATTTGGCGATACTAAGCAAATAGAGGAGAGCCGTCCATGAAACCCGATCCGAAAACCGACCCCGAGCATTGAGTTGGGCATATGATTACCCGAGAACCTTATTATTGTCCCGAGTGTACCTCCATGTTTGCCAGGTGGGGGTACAAAGGCCTGTCGTTTTCCCAGCAGGTGGGGCAGGCCATGTTGGTGACCCTCCGGGCGGTGCTCTACATTCCCCTGATGTTCAGCAAACGGAACCGTCACGAAGTCTGGTATCAGTTGTTTTTCACCGGGATCAAGAGCCTGCCCGTCATCAGCGTGGTGGCCTTGTTCACCGGCATGATTTTCGCGGTGCAGACCGGGATCGAGCTGGCCCGCTTCGGCCAGGAGGTTCAAGTGGGCGGGGCGGTGACGGTGGTGATGCTCCGGGAAATGGGGCCGTTCATGACCGGTTTGATCATCGCCGCCTCGGTGGGGTCCAGCATCGCCGCCCAATTGGGCACCATGACGGTCAGCGAAGAAATCGCGGCCCTGGAAATCATGTCCATCGATCCCATCCGATTCTTGGTGATGCCGAGGCTGCTCGCCCTGCTGGTAATGATGCCGATGCTCACCCTCTACACGGATTTGCTGGCCGTGGCCGGCGGCGCCATCATCGGGGTCACGCAACTCGGCGTGGATGTGCAAGCGTATCTCGACAACGCGGTGCTCTATGCCGAACTCAAGGATTTATACACCGGCCTTTTCAAAGCATTCTGCTTTGGATTTATCATCTGCGCGGTTGCCTGCCATGAAGGGTTCACCACCACCGGCGGCGCCGTGGGCGTGGGCAAGGCCACCCGGAGCACGGTGGTGATTTCCTTCCTCGTCATTCTCGTGACCGGGTTTATCCTCACCAGAATTTTTTACAATTGAGACCGGCATGATCAAATTTGAAAACGTGATCAAGGAATTTGGCAATGTGCCCGTCTTGCGGGGCTTCAACTTGCACATCCACAAAGGGGAAACCATTTCCCTGGTGGGGACCTCCGGAGCCGGAAAAAGCGTCACCTTGAAGCACATGGTGCGTTTGCTCACCCCCACCCGGGGGGACGTGATCATCGACGGCACCCGCATCAATGAACTCAACGGCGAGGCGCTCGGCAAAATCCGGTCTCGATTCGGGTATTTGTTTCAAAGCGCGGCGTTGCTGCAATGGCTGACCGTATACGAAAACGTGGCCCTTCCTTTGCGCGAAAACACCCGCATGAGTGAGAAAGAGATACACGAAAAAGTGGACGCGGTTTTGGGCAAGGTCGGGTTGGAAGCCGCGGCGGAGAAATTGCCCGCCAGCATTTCCGGAGGCATGCAGAAGCGGGCCGGACTGGCCCGCGCCGTGGTCACCGAACCGGACATCCTCCTCTACGACGAACCCACTTCCGGCCTCGATCCGGTGACCTCCCGCACCATTGACGAACTGATCCACAAACTGCAAAAAGACCTGGGCGTCACCAGCGTCGTCGTCACCCACGACATGATCAGCGCCCTCACCATTTCCGACCGCATTGCCATGCTCCATCAAGGGGAGGTCGTCGAAGTCACCCCGCCCCGCGAATTTTTGCACTCCAAAAACGAAATTGTCCGCGGTTTTCTTGATTCCCAGTGCATTCACACCGAATTTTTCGAAGACTTTCCCGAAAGGATCCTCCAATGAGTACCAAACAACGCCGTTCCGATGTCACCACCGAAATCGTGGTGGGTGCTTTCATGTTCCTCATTCTCGTGGTTTTGTTGACCATCTCCGTGGTCATCAGCCAAAACAAGCTCTTCGAGCGCACCTATTTTTTGGATGTCAAATTCCCGGACGTGGGCGGGCTGAAAACCGGGGAACCCGTTTTTTTGCGCGGGGTGCGCGTGGGGAATGTCAACGACATCAGCGTGCCGCCGAGCGGTCGGGGCGTGGATGTGAATTTGCGCTTGACCATGCCGGTGGAACTGCATGAGGATTACCGCTTTATCATCGAACCCTCCTCCATGCTGGGCGGGATGCGCCTGATTATTGAAGAAGGCTCCGAAACCATGCCGGTGTTGACCGGACAAGAATTGGAGAGCCTCAAAGGCACGCCGGTGGTTCATTTGATGGACGAAGCCACGGAAACCGTGCTGCTGATTCGCACCGCGTTGGAAGAGGGGGGGATTTTGGAAGATGTCAAGGTGTTCACCGCCAACATCCGGGAGATCACCTCGAAAATCAATGACGGGGAAGGCACGCTTGCGAAACTCGTCAATGACGACGCCCTCCACGGGCAGGCCGCGGAAATGCTCGGCAATTTCCGCCAAGTCTCCGAGGATATCGGCGGGATCACCGCCCGTCTGGCGGAGGGAAAAGGCTTGGTGGGGAAATTGTTGTCCGACGATGACACCCTGTACAATGACTTTGCCGCCTCCATGGCCAATCTGAACGCCGCCACCGAAGACGCCCGCAAGTTGCTCAACCGCATCGAAGCCGGAGAGGGCACGGTGGGCAAATTGCTCAGCTCGGACGCCGAGGTGTATGACGATCTCCGGGATACCGTTGCCGCGCTCAAAGAATTCACCGAAACCCTCAACAGACAACAGGGCACCTTGGGATTGCTGATGACGGAAGACGAGTTGTATCGCAAAATCGTGGCCCTCGTTGACGAAGCCCGGGCCACCATTGACGATTTCCGGGAAACTTCCCCCATTACCACCTTCAGTTCCATTTTCTTCGGCGCTTTTTAATCGTCCCGGAAACCGTGGGATCTTAGTGTTGAATCCGCACAATCCCCTGGGGACGCCTCGGTATCCGACAAGTTGTTTCTCGCCATGTTCTTGTCCGCAACGAAGAGGCCTTTCGGGCGAAAGCTCCCCAAGTGCTCACGGATTCAGGTCAATGATTACCTTTCCCGCGAAAGGTTTTCGCCGGGGGAGCGGGGGGTGTTTTGGGCGGCCCATTTGCATTGGCGGGCGAGGCCGAGCATGATTTTGACGTCGTTTTCGGTGAGGGCGCCGCGGGACAGGACGCGACGGAGTCCCATCATCATGTGATCGAGTTTGTCCGTCTTGCAAAAGCCGGTGTCGAGCAGGGTCTGCTCCCAGGCGTCGAACATGCGTTCGCGGAATTCGTGCTTTGCGGGGGGGGAACTTTCCTCGCGGGGTTCGAATTCGCCGGAGGCGAGGAACAGTTCGTGGGCACAGAGGAGCACGGCTTGGGAAAGGTTGAGGCTGCTGTACTCGGGATGGGAGGGAATGCGAATCCAGTGGGTGCCGAGTTTGAGGTCGTCGTTGCAGAGTCCTTTGTCCTCGGCGCCGAAGACGAGGGCGACGGGTTTGTGGCGGGCGGCATCCAGCAATTCGGGCGCCCAATCGCGGGGGCCTTTGGCTTGGTCGCGGTGAAATCCGTCGATGCCGCTGGTGACGGCCACGGCGCCGCAATCGGCCACGGCTTCGGCAAGCGTGGGGTATTCCACGCGCTCGTCGTACACGGTGATGGCTCTGAGGGCCATTTTGCGGAGTTCCACCCGGTCCAGATCCGGGTTGGGGTTCACCAGGCGCAGGCGGTGCAATCCGCAATTTTGCATGGCCCGGCAGATGGAGCCGAGGTTTCCCCCGTAAAGGGTGTTGACGCAGACGATTCGTATTTGATCCAGTTCTCGCATGGTGCCAGGTATATCAGGTTTTCCGCGCTTGAGAAGCGTGGGTTTTGACTTTTGCCGGGGAAACGGGTAAGAACTTGTCCATGAAACCGCATTTGCTTGGGGGGTGGACGTGGACGGAATGGCCCGAACTTGAGGAAAGGCAAGCCAATCGCCGCATTGGCGGGGCAGAGGGGGCGTTTTCCCGTGGGAATTCGCTGAAAATGCATGATTCTGTGAATCCCCATGTTCCGCATACTCGATGCTTGCCCTATGGCGCCTCGCGGTTTATAGGGATTGTCTGTTGCCTCCAAACAAATTCCGACTGTTTCTCTTGGTCATGATCGCCCCCATTCAAAATACAACCGACAAGGACCCCTTCGAGCCAGACGCACCCGAAGCGGACGGACCCGCTTTCGCGGATTGCACGGAAGGGGTACATCAGGTTTTGGGCGAGGACGGGATGATGGCCCGGGTGTTCGAAGAGGAAGGGAAATCGTACGAGCACCGTCCGCAACAACTGGAAATGGCGGAGGCGATCGCTTCCTGCGTGCATGAGGGCCGGCATTTGGTGGTGGAGGCGGGCACGGGCGTGGGCAAGTCTTTCGCGTATTTGGTGCCCACCTTGTTGGCGGCCCTGGAGTCCGAACAAAAAGTGGTGGTGAGCACCTATACCATCAGTTTGCAGGAACAGCTCCTGCATCATGACGTGCCGCGTTTGAGTCAATGTCTGGGGCGGGAAATCAAGGCGGTGTTGGTGAAAGGCCGCGGTAATTATTTGTGCCGCAAGCGCCTGGCGCTGGCGCGCCGCATGGGCGGGGATCTGTTTCATGCCCAGCATCGCATGTGGCTGGACCGGCTGGACGCGATGGTGGACGGAAATTGGGACGGCTCCCTGCAGTCTTTGACAGAACCGCCCCCGCCGGATGTCTGGGCCCAGGTCTGTGCGGAAGAGGGCACCTGTGTCTACCCGGCCCAGCGGGAGCACAAACATTGTCCCCTGACCAAAGCCCGGGCGGAAATGCAGGAGGCGGATATTCTCATTGTGAATCACGCCATGTTTTTCGCGGATTTGGCCATGCGCGGCGGGGGAGGGGGCCTGTTGCCCGAATTTGATGTCGCGGTACTCGACGAGGCCCACCAGATCGAAGACGTGGCCGGGCAGGCGCTGGGGCTGCGCATCACCCAGTGGAGTTTTATCCGTTGGATTCGCAGTCTGTATAATCCCGACAATGAAAAAGGGCTGTTGGCGGTGATCAAAGCCGGGCAGGTGGCGCACGAGGTAGGGGAAATCCGCAGTCACGTGGACCGGTTGTTCCAGGAAATGCAGATGTGGCTGTTTCAGCAGGGGGGCACGGGAAATACCGCCCGGGTGCGGCAACCCCTGGATGTTCAGACCCCCATCCCCGGTCTCCTCAACCGGGTTTCGGAAAAAATCCGGGATCTGGAGGAGGATCTGGATTCCGGGGATTTGCGGGCCGAGTTGTCCCTGGCCCGTCGCCGGGCCGGCGATCTCGCCAACGGCTTGCTCACTTTCTTGGAACAACGGGACGAGGAATGCGTCTATTGGATCGAACGCGAGGGACATGCGGCCAAACCCCGCATCGTCCTGAACGCGGCCCCCATTCAAGTGGGCCCTTTGCTCCAAGAACTGCTGTTCGACCGCATGCACTGCGTGGTGCTGGCCAGCGCCACCCTGGCGGTCGGAGGCAATTTGGGGTACTGCCGCAAACGCTTGGGCGCCGTGAACGCCCGGGAACTTCAGGCCGGCAGCCCCTTTGACCATGCCAACCAAATGCGGGTGATCGTGCCCACCGGAATCCCCGAACCCAACCAAGTGGCTTTTGCCGAGCGCGCCGCCGCCGAAATCAACCGGCATGTGCGCCGCAGCCAGGGCGGCGCCTTCGTGTTGTTTACCTCCATTGCCCTGATGAAAGAGGTGCTCAAGCGAATCGAACCCGCCCTGACCCGGGACGGATTCAATTGCTGGGTGCAGGGTCGGGATCAGAGCCGCCACCAAATTCTCGAAGCGTTCAAGCGCACCGAACGCAGCGTTTTGTTCGGCCTGAACAGTTTCTGGATGGGCGTGGACGTTCCCGGGGACGCGCTTCGCAACGTCATCATCACCAAACTGCCCTTCGCGGTTCCCGATCATCCACTGATTCAAGCCCGGATGGAGCAAATCAGCGCCGCCGGGGGCAACGCCTTCAAGGACTATTCCCTGCCCGAGGCAGTGTTGAAATTCAAACAGGGGGTCGGACGCCTCATCCGCAGCCGCGAAGACCGCGGCACGGTGGTGATTCTCGACCCCCGAATTCGCGACAAATGGTACGGACGCTGGTTTGTCAGCGCCATTCCCGAATGTCCCTGGGACAGCGGAGAGGAGGACCTGTGAGGCGCCGAACCAAAAAAAAGATTTTCCGGCGCGGCGTGTATGCCATGTTGGTACTGACCCCCGTGATTTTGGGCGGACTGCAAATGCGCCGTGCCGCCGTGGCCCGTGCGCGGCAGGAGGCCTTGGAACCGTTCCGCCATATCGAAATCATGTTTCAAGGGCGGGAGGAAAACAGCGATATTCTTTTGAAAAAAGACGGAGAAATCCTGTTTTTGGAACTTTCCGGAGGGGAAATGTTTACCGGCAGAATCTATGGAGCCCGCTTTGCACGGGTTTCCAGATCCGAGCCCCTGCCGGAGGGGCTGGCTTTTTTGGAATGGTTGGTGGAAATGCGTGGAGAAAAGCCCTCCAGTGTCTTGGAAGAGCGACTGACCGGGACCCTGAGCCTCCGGACGACGGAAACGATTCCGCCCCGCCGAGAGGCGGGAAAAGCCCTGGGACATGCATTGAAGCCCCGAAACCACCAGGTGGAGTTTCGACTCAGCCGTTTGGCGCCCGGACGTGAAACGGAAATCCTGCATGGATCTGTCCCGGGCAAGGAACGCCACCTGGTCCTGCCGCCCACCCGCTATCAGCGGGACGCCGGCAACATCAGCGCCCCCTCTCGCTTCGGGGGAGAAATGCCTCCTTCCCTTCAGAATCACCTGGAACGCAATTTCCCCTCAGCCCCGTAATGCGGCTTATCGGAGGGGCCCCCTGGAATATTACTGGAAAACACCAAGAAAAGAACGCATACTTGGTTTTTGCACTTGACGATTCTTCCCTGGTTCGGGTATGGTGTTCAGTATGTCTAAGCTACCTGATTTTCGTTCGAGCCTCATTGCAAATATACCGGGAGGGCGTGTGGTTTTCTCGACGTTGCGCCGCAGCACGCTTTTCCTGTGCTTCGCGGGGGGGAGTCTCACCTCTACACTCGTTGTTGCCGAGACGTTTACAGTGGAAAGTGATGTAGTGCGCGAGCGGATGGAAGCCGCCGGGCTGCTCACCAAAGACGGGGAAGTCATCGGCGGGGAAAAGGCCGAAAAAAATGCGGATTCGGACGAGCCGGGCGAGCGCCAACACATTGAACTGCATTTGGCTCCTGAAAGCACCGGAGAGATTTTGATGCCCGCCCGCCGGGAAGATGTTCCTTCGCCTGCGGCTCCGCTTCCCCCGGCTAATTTCACCGAAGAGGAAACCGACAACTTGCGGGAAAGGCAAAATCAACTGCAGGCTGAAGTGGGAAGACTGAATCGCGAGATGATCGCCGCGCGGCAACAGGCCGGGATTGCGGACGAAGGGAGCGAGGAACACAGGCAATCCATGCGGCAAATCGAACGTCTTCGTGCGGAAGCTTCTGCCAAAGTCAGAGAGCGTCTTCAAATTCATCATACTTTAGATCGTCAGGTTGCCACGCAACAAATCCAAGGGAATTGAAATTATGGACTTGATTTCTCGAACCCCACTCGTCAGGGGTCAACTAATGGAAGCAAAAGACAGATTCTTCAAAAAACAACTGGGGGTTGTGTGCCTCGGTTTCATGATGGTGAATTTCATGTCTGCCGCCACTCAAGTGATCGCGGATGAAGCCGATGATGCGCGCGCCGCACTCATTCAAGCCCACACCACTCCGCCGTCATTGGAATCCGGTCCCGGCAGTTTGTATTTGCCGGTGGAAAGCAAAACCACGCCGCATGCGCGGGCTCGCCGCATTCATTCCGAATTGGAACAAAGTCGTCAAAACCTTCGGGTACTGGCGGCAAACGATTTAGGGCTGTCGTCCGAAGCCGGGGACGCAACAGAAGCCGAAGCGGCAGCTCTGGAGCAGTGGATTATAGAAAACCGGGGAGGGGAGGATGTCCTCGCCCGTGACGCCATTGTCAAGCACGACCGACTGAATCGACAGTTCCTGTTGGCCTTGCGTACACCGGCACAATCCGCTTCTCATCACGAAGAGAAGCCGGATGAAACGGCTCAGTCGGGCCATGACCCCGCGCTGTTCGAGGACGCCTTGCGCCTGATTGAGCTGCGGCGCCTCGCGGAAGAGCAAAAAGCCGACGGCGACACGGAAAGCGCCCGGGAAACCCTTGCCCTGCTGGAAGTGACCCAAAACGATTTTGAAACCAAACTTTACAAAAACCAACAGACCCCCGGGGGTCGTACAGATGCACACGGAGACACGGAATGAAACGTTCAATAACCGCCCTCATTTTAATCAAAACCATACTGTGGTTCGCCGCTTCTGTGGTCTCTGCTCAGACCCTGAATTTGACGGTGCCTCCTTCCGTGATCTCGGGTCATACCGACGACACCTTTGAAGTTGAGCGGGTGGGTGCCCCGCTGATCGACCCCCTGCAAGTCTCGATCATTGTCAACACGCCGAGTTTCATCAGCTTCCCGGCCACGGTCACCATTCCCGCGGGCATGGCGTCCGAGACCTTCACCGTTTCGGGGATCCGGCCCACCTCGGAGATACAAATGATCGCGGCCGCCAACGGCTTCACACCGAACAATGACGCACTGGGTGTGTTTGCGGTCACGGATCCCGATCTGCAGATTTTTCCTCTTTCCCTGCCTCCGCTTCCGGAAGGTGACACCTACACGCTGCTCCTCTATCGGCCTTCCGGCGAAAGCGGAGCCACCCTCCAGGTGACCGTTGAGAACTTAAATTCCGCCGTGGCCACGCTTCCCGCCTCGATCACTTTTGCTCCCGATCAAACCATTGCCTTCGTCACCATCGAAGCCTTGGAGGAGGGAGAAACTTCTTTCCGTTTCCGCGTGGGATCATATGCCACGAATTATTTCCCCATCACCGTCTTTGACGGAAGTCCCTCGTTGATGAACATCAGTTGGAACGATATGGACGATGCCAATGCGTATACCGAAGGAGATCTGGTGTATCTTGAATTCAGTTCCGTGATGAACATGAGTACTGTGACCGCAGGGAACTTCGAATTTTTCACCCAGGATAGTTTGGGGAATTTTGTTTCCTCCCCCAACGCCGCCACCGTGCACTGGGGCGCGGGCGCCACCATTGTTCCCATTGACTGGGATCCGATGGTCACCGGAGAAGATCCACCCGATTCCGGGACCAACAGCCGCTATTTCAAG
>PXAS01000078.1 GCA_003565815.1 PVC group bacterium | reverse complement strand
GTCCAGCCGTAGGATAATTGGCAGGCTCGTACAGATGCGGCGTAGATATTAAGTTGGTAACCACACGCTCATCTGTTTTGAAGTCTCTCGACTTGTGGCTTATCCAGACTTTAACATTGTCTACCGATAACTGTACATTCTCTGTGCGTAGACGCAACCATTTTTCGTAACTGGCCCCGTCTGCTACCGCCTGTAGCGGATTATCTGCAGGATTCAGATTCGACTCGTCCACCGCTCCGAAATTCAGGTTTACAACTTCTGTGTCATTTTCAGCACTTGCAGGACCATTTCTTTCTATCAGCACGAGCCTTGCCATACCTTATCCTCTCTTGTCTCCGTCGACCGATCCCCACTTCTCATACAAGAACAACGCACTCAAAGGAGCATCGCCACTTCCAATGTACTCGACTGACCCAGTACGTACAAGAAAGTCTTTCGGGTCGATGTTTTCTGCTTCTCCAATGTCAACGACACCCGCGAGACGATCACCGGCTTTTATGCCCGGTATCGCAAACACGTCGTCATCGTCAGTCGCATAGTACATACCTACCATGCCCTGAGTAGCAAGAAAACCCATAATAGGATCACTACGCTTTGCGCGATCACCGATATTCGCTTTCATTTTTCTTCTCCTTACTTACAGAACGGGCGACCCTGCAATAGAGTCGCCCGTGACATATTTCCGATCTACCTTGCTTACTCGAACCAGTCGAGGTCTGCAGGGGAGATGTTTTTGATCCGCACGTGCTGTGTCGGCTTTTTGAGCGCAAGCGCACCGAACAGAAGCATGAGGAACGGATACACTGCCCGATTCGTCGGGTAGAGGTCAAACTTCATCATCGGAAGGAACTGGAACCACTCAATCGCGTTTCTCTCGGGACTCATGGTCAGCACGTAGCTGCTCATTGTACCGGGAAGGTCGTGGTTCAGGTCTTCGATGGTCGTGTTACCTGCCGACGCTTTCGCAACAGTGAACGCATGACGAACGTCGTCACCGTTTGCCGCATTTCTGCGTGAGCGGTAGACCTTGTAGGCGGTTGGAGTAGGTCCAGAACCGTCTGTGATCTCGATAGACACTTTCTCTCCTGCAGCAACGGTCGCCGAAACTGCGGTCGATGCTACACTGTCGCCGTAACGGTTCAGTGCAACGATCTTGTAGAAATAGGTGCCTGCGTCAGCGACAACAAACTCGCTTGCCGCATCCGCTGTGGTAGCTGGCGTACCTGCAGTCGGAACTGCCGGGCGATCTGACGTGTAGATACTTGGTCGTGGTTCGCCCTTGACTTCAATAAACACGTCTTCTTTGATCTCGATATTACCGAACGGAGTCGGGTATCGGTCAAAGACACCGGTACCGCCACGGTTATCACCGGAACGGAACACGATTCGGTCACGAATCAGCTTCTGGATATCCTCGATATTTCGGGGAGTACCAAGATGCAGTTCTGCGCGACCGTAGTTTTCACGGATTATACGAGACGCTTCGTTGAGCTTGTTTTCATACTCGCCGGTAGCGGTCTGTGCACCACGTACGTCAAGTATGTTGCTCGTGGGAATCTGCGCATCCAGTCCGTTCGGCTGGTCTGCCACGAATTCGCTGTTCGCATTGAAAAGCGCCCGCTCGACATTCCGGATAAGCCACAACGTACCGGCATTCTGTTCCGCAATCATGGCGTTTTCAAAACCCACGATATTGGAAATGCTGGCCTGAAGTGTTACTTCACGGAGCGTCTGCAGGTACTTCGCATGTTCGAACTTTCTGCGAATGTCCTGATTGGTCTCTTTGGACTCGCCACCTTCCGGTACCCACGGCGCGTCATCAGCACCAACTTCATCTCGTTCGTTCCACTGGTGAACGGGAGACTTGATCGGCTGCTTTTTGAGACGCTGAAAAAGTACCGCTTCATCCTGCGTATGCAGAATGTTGACGAGCGTTGCGTCCAGCGATTCAGGAATGAGCGCACGGCCACCTTCAAACTGACTTGCATCTACGCCCTGACCAGCGGTCAACGCTTTCTGCAGTTCTTCAAAGGTATCGGACCCCATCTCCATGAACCCAGCGCCGGACTTAGCAAGCATTGTAGGATCAAACATCTTACTTAGCCTCCTTCATGAGTTCTTTCACACGGGAATCCAGTACGTCGCCCTGAGCAAACAAGGTGCCCTTATTTACCCGGCGCTCTATGATCCCGGCCTGTGTCGTGTCGATCTTCTGGCCCAAAAGCCACTCGTGACTTTTTGCAAGAACTTCTCGACCACTGTACTGCGTGCCTTCGTCATCCGCTTCGAAGCGGCTTTTCTTCAAGACTTTCGCAGACGAAGACATGACCGGACCTTCCAGATAGTCGTTGAATGACTTCTTGAGTTCCTGATTCGCCTTCGCGGTCTGTAGAGTAACATGAGCGTGACTCTTGGTCAGCGTCTCAAGTTCGTCCAGTCGGTCAGCCTGACTCTTAATGAGTTCGGCCTGATCTTCGAGAATGGTCGAAAGGTTTCGTACCATACTTTTGAGAAACGGAACCGCGTCCATCGACTCAGAAGCGTCGTCATCCTCGGACATAAGGGCGGCAAACGAATCAGACTTACCCATGTCTTCTTCGAAGCCTTCTTCTTCGTCCTCTGGAATGTCGTCGTCCTCTGACTTCCGAGACTTGCGCTTCTTCTTGTATCCCGCTTTCGAATACTTTACGTTCTTCGCTCGCGGGTCAATGTGTCGCACGTGTTCGGATTTTTCGAGGTCGTCGGAGCCGTCCTCTATCCCTTCGACATCCCCGTTAAGGGATTTCTGAAGTGTTGCTACCGCATCATTCCAGCTTTCGTCGAAGTTATCTGTATCTTTGACATCTGCCATTAGATACTCCTTACGTTCGAGGCTCTATATCCTGTCAACGACAGGATTCTTCACGTACTCAAGTACGCGCTTTGCAAGAGACTCTACTTCAGAGTCTGCTACCAAATCGCGGGCTTTTACAAACGAAATAAACTCATTCGGGTCTGACAACTCACCTTTCATGATCTTGTGGCGGGTATCCCGTACGAGACTATACATCATGCGTTCTGAGACATCGGTCTGTCCGAACGTCAAATCAGAAAGCGTCTTATTCAGTGACTCCGGCTGTAGTGCTCTCCCACCGGTAAACTGACTCGCGTCTACTCCACCGCCTGCAGTAAGCGCCTTCATAAATGCCTGAAACGGAACGACACTCACATTGCCCAGTACCGTGTCATTCACCGGATTGTGTGTTATCGCTACCTCGTCCCAAATAACCCGAGTGACCATTCCGTCTTTCGACTTCTTCAGCGTGTACCCTCCAATACTCGAACCGTACCGGGTACTCTGCGAATCCAAGTTTTCCCATACGCCCTGTGCGTACCGGTTCTTCTTGTACAGACGGCCCTTTATCAGGGTACTGGAATCAGCAAACCGAACATCTATCGGTTCACCGATAACGTACGACGGGTCTTTTTCGATCTTGTGAAGGTGATCCCACGAAAGCACTCCCTTACGGAGAAAATAATCTTTCTGTGATTTCAACGCTTCAACTGCTACGCTCTCGTTCTGCTTATCTTTGTTCTCATTCGAGGCTTCCAGATACACGACCCATTCGCCGTTCTCTGTAGAGGCTTTGATTAAGTGAAACGGACTCGGAGCGTAGAAACCATTCGGATTATCGAATACGTCCAAGTCTAAAGCTGCATCGCTCATATGACCTCTATACGAAAAAAGCCTACCACCTTTCGGCGATAGGCTTTCTCGGAAGCTCTGGTTACTTCGGTTAGAAATGGTTCAAAGTGCCGCATTTTCGACACTTAATTTCCACCGACTTCGATTCGCTTTTGAGAAGCGACACAGCCGCTCTCGCAAGCAACGTATTACAGTCCGTACAACGTACGTCCCTGTAGTTAGCCTTTCGAATAACTACCCTTACTTTCTTCTGAGTATAACCGGGGTCCGGCGACTGACCAAGAGAATCAACCATGTTTTCTGATTTTTCTATCGCCATATGTGTATTGTACCGCGTATTCCTGCTATTCCAAACGTTTTTGACGGCGCTTCTCTGCTATCAGGTCTTTTAACCGGTCTCTCTGTGCTTGCCGTCCCTGTTCTTCAGCGTACAGTTTCTTTGCCGCCTCACCGGGGTGCTGGTTGTACCATTCGACTGTAGCGTCATCCATCGCTTGTTTGAGCATATCGTGATACTGCTCGAATCCGGGAGTGTATTCAATCCACTGGCACCCACAGTTCTTTACTATTGTTCCATTTACCATGTACAATCCGTACACATCATCACATAGGTCATATACCGGACCTTCATAAGAGGACTGCCTAATATGTGTAATAGAACCCGCACGAACACCGGGGCTTTCAGCACCATCTACGGAGACCTTCCTTCGGAAATTATTACGCGATATGTCAACGGAGAATCTATCCAAAAACTCGCTACTGAGATTGGAATGAGTAGAACCACCTTCCGTAATCGTCTTGACAAACAAGGCGTGACTGTTCGTCCACATAGGTCGGCCTGTACCGTCTACATGCGCTCTCTGACTCCCGAAGCTCGAAAAGAAAGAGTCCAACAAGCCCAAGTTGCTCGTAGAGGACAGGTCGAATCTCGCGCCCTTAAAGTCTCTCGTGCTAAGGGACGCGAAAACTTCCCAACCATCTACGAAAATGAAGCGCTCTTGCAATCTATGCTGAATGAGCAAGGCTTCAAGGTCACTCCCCAGAAGGCCATAGGCATTTACAACGTCGATCTCGCTATTGAGTCCCCTCCCATCGCCGTAGAAATCTTCGGGGGAAACTGGCATAACTCCGGAAGGCACGCTGCTCGAATGTTTCGCCGCAGTATAGAAATCCTCGATAGCGGTTGGTCTCTGGTAATAATCTGGACTGACAGTGCGAACCATCCCCTCGGTATCGGAGCTATAAAATACCTCGTCTCCCTCTCGCAAGAACTTTGCGGCAACGAATCCTCGGGGAGTCAATATCGGGTGATTCTCGGTGACGGTGAGCCTGCGCCCGTACGACGTACTAATTTCAATAACCCGACCTTTATAGAAGCCTTGAGTAACGGTATTCGGAAGGAATGACGCTACCTCTTGTCCGGGAATGATGCAATGTGGGTGTTGCGTACCTGCAGATACCCACCAATCAGCCTTCTTCCGGCCCACATTAGATTTCCCCGGCCAAATCGCCTGATAATTTTCCCCATTCACTTCATACGTATCCGATCCGTCGGTAGGGGGAGTGTCGAGAAGGACCACAACTGTATTGTCGATTCGTTCTTTGCACCAGTTACAGGCTTCAGCTCCGGATACCCCTTTCATGAATACCGGCTCTCTACCTGTTCGTTTATCCAAACGTGCCAGTAGCCGACCGTTGTTCGCTTGATCGTGTATCTCGGTAGTAGCTATCCGGTACCAATCCCGATTCATTTCTCCGAAGTCTTCGAACAACTCAGTTTCTAACTCTCTCGGGGACAATCTGTTTTTCTGTGCTTCGATAATCGTGTCGTGTATTTTTCGGTACTGCCTGTTCGTAAGCTCTACGATATTTTCTGCCGCGTGCTGTTGTGCGAATTCTAACGTACGTCTGTCAGACTGTGACTGGAAGGTACGGTCTATCCGTTTCGGAGACAGGTCCACATTCTTGTACCGGCTGTCTATGGCATCTTCGACACTCCACGTTGCGAGTATCTTTCCCAGTGCCATAGCCTCCTTTACCAACCGATCCTCTTGTGCCTCGTATATCACACTGAGCGCTGAAGTGAGCTTCTTTCGTATGAGCTTCCATTCTCTTACTGTCAGCGGTTTTCCTGTCTTCGGATTGACGTATGTACGGCCTTCCCAGCGAAACTCACCACCTTCTGCTTTTTTCAAACCAAAAAGCTCTGCACACAATGTTGTGTGTAGTCGGTACAAATCTCGTTCCACTTCACGCAAAGACAGCCCGAGTAATTCTCGGACTGCTCTAAACGGAGTGATCTCTTTCGGCTTCTTTGGTCGCGGAAACTTGTCGACCATACCCAACGCTTTCCGAAGCGTACTATCTGCCGCCTCGTACTTCGCTTGTGTGTTCTCGAATGGTTTACGTATCTCTATAATCACTCGATCACTCATCGAGAAGTCAACTCCAATCCGTGTGTGGCTCTCTGATAAGGGGCAGACCGTTCCATTTCCCTCTTTAACTGATTGCCTGTTCTTTGTCCCAAATGATTCGATAGGAAATCATGCGCAAACTCAAACGGTACCTTTACTTCAACCTCTGCCAGTATCGTACCGCGTGTATCACGGTCTTTCCTCTGGTGCATAGTGACAAAAATAGCTTTTTCTTCTTTGCGAAACGGTACCCCATGATACTGTGCTCGTGCGGGTACAGTAAAGGGAACGTTTTTCTGTATCTTCCCGCGCTTCAACTCTGCGTTACCCTGCTTTATCATTTTTCGGATTTCAGACACTTTCGGCACACGAGACATATCGTTCCATCCACCGGTAAACTTCTCTGCCCATCCCAGTTGGCTTTCTGTCCAGTCTGGCACCATCTCTTTCTTCTTGTACCGACCTTCGTACTCGTACGTTTTATCATCCGCGCCTACGACGTACTTGTACCCATCCTTCGCCGGTTCGAACGTCATTTTTCGAGCTTCAGGTTTCCCCGCACGTTCATTGTCTGATATACGAGCAAAGATACTTCCGAATTGCTTTTCTGCAGCCCTCTGTAACTGGTACAACCGGGCTACCTGCGGGGACATACCTTCCCGCTTTTCCAAATCGTCAGGGTCCATGCCCCGGTCTTCAGCTATTTCCCGAGCGGTACTGCGTACAGACGCACGCACAGTCCGGAACACATCTCCCAGACCGCGCTTTTTCGCTTCTTTCTTCAGGTCCGACAACTCACGTATACCGTGCATGTCTTCTAAGTCCTCAAACACACCCCGGACTATCGGACT
Source organism: PVC group bacterium (assembly GCA_003565815.1). Classification (GTDB taxonomy): domain Bacteria; phylum Verrucomicrobiota; class Kiritimatiellia; order SS1-B-03-39; family UBA6053; genus PXAS01. Next base: position 23,716 of record PXAS01000078.1, on the reverse strand, counting down.
TCGACTTTCTCCGAGCTTGTTCAGGTCTTTCTCGATCTTGGATTCTTTGTACGGCTTCGTACTGCGTGAGTATTTACGTCCTTTGTCTGAACGGCCAATGACGATCCATTTACCAGCTTGCTTTTTCCGTTTAGTACCGTCAGCCCAATCGCTAACTTTACCATCGGGAGCTGCAGGTCGTCCCCGGCCTTTGAACAACAGTAGCCGCACTATAAATCAATCCTTTGCACTGCGTAGTGCTGATTTATCGGTCTGAAACGCCCCAAACACTTTTTCACCGCCAGCTACTGCAGCGCTTATCGCACCTGCCGTTACCATGACAGTACCGATTCCCGGAATTGTGTACTCGGGAGTAAACAAAGCCCCCGGTACAAACACAAAAATAGCAAGCTGAATAAACACCATGACTGCGGCACTGACATTCCAGAACCACATAATAGCGTCTACCCGCTTCCACCACTTATATGCGAAAGTCTGTTTCGGGTCTACGTGCTTTTCTGCGGCCTCTTTCTGAATGTCCTCGGTTTCCCTGCTCATAACTTCAACCCCAGCCAGTTCATAATTGATTTTACCAGATTATCGAAGTCAAAGTTCAGTGTGAACTTAACTTTCTTGCCTCCGGCTTTCACTTCTGTATAGAAGTCCTCTGTTTCCTTCGGTAACCACTCAATACCCGATCCCTCGTGGCGTGCTCCCCTGTTCTCACCGGTCGTGTATATCATCTGATTCTTACCGGCCTGTGAGAAAATAATAGCATCCTGATTGAACTGTTGCCCGATCCCCATGACTTCTTCCCGGTCGGCATCGTGCGCCATGACAATAACAGAATCCTCTGGTGCCCCGTAGCTACCCTTTCCGGACGTAATAATATAGCCCTTCGATTTCAAAGTGGCTTTGAGCTGTTCTTGTCGTGCGTCTATCTGTTCGTCGGACAACGCCATATCTGCAGGTATGTTCGGATTCCTCCCGGCAGATATGAGCGCGTACGTAGTCTTTGTGAGAATCTTCTGTAGGTCTGCCTTCGAAGCTATCGGAAGTTCTTCGCCCTTTCCCTCTGGACGACGCGCATACATTTTCTTTATGAGGCGCAGGGAATGAGCTACATCTTTTTCGTTCGCCAGCGACCTACGGGTACCCATCTCTTTCTCGTTCGAACGTTGCCCGATCTTGGCCCATTTTTTCTGGCCAACCTTTTTGACCACGTACCCGCCCCATTCTCGAATGGTACCTACCGGGTACTTCACGCCTTTTCGTAACACGAGTCTCGGTACGTTATTGCTCATCGCGTGGTCTCCCGAAGTTCGGACCCAGTACCGGCTGTTCTGTACTCACACCACCGGGCATAAGGGCTTCGCCTTCTGCAATGCTTTCCTCTGCCATACCGAGCGTGATCTGTATTTCTTCGAGTTCAACTACGTACTCCATATACTCGGTTTTCAATTTCTCGAATTCCTCGTCCGGCTCTTTTGATCCGGTAATGTACTTCGACAACCGAGTTTCCAGACCTTCCAACCGTGCACGTATCGTGTGTAGGCGACGGTTACCCTTTTCCAGAAAGTTCTTCTGTTCCTGAATCATCTGCCCGAGACCGGTACCGACCTTTTCCATCTCCGCTTCTACACGGTCGGCCTCTTGCTCCAATCGTCTTGCTCGTTTCTTATTCGCTGTCGCCATTACACGCCTCTCATGTCTCGTTCGTAGTGTCGAAGTAGCGAACCAAAGCCACTACCTTCTTTGCCGTCTACATGGTTCGGATTCCCCATGATCTCTGCTTCCCGCCCTTTTTTCTCGAACAGGTACCGCTTGTTAATGTCGTTCGGATTGTCACTCTGTAGATACCGGACATCTACATCCTGTGTCTGTCCGTTTCTGTGTGCTCGTGCGTTTTGCTGGTCGTCCTGAGCTTTCGATACCGGCGTGTCTACCTTCCAGATACGACTACCAGACTGCAGGTTGTGTCCTGTAGATAGACTTTCGTTACCTACCAGAAACTTGAGCGGGGAATTCGGGTCTTTGTACTGTGCCTTGAGCTGACGCATCCGGGCAGCGCTTGTGCTCCCCGTAATAGCCGCTGCTGATCCTTTGCCAAACTCCTGTTCAAGCTGCTTCGCGTATTGGTCTGCACCGCCCTTAGACGCACCCTGTGACAAGAACACCAGCCCTTTGTTACTCGGACTCGCGTCTATAAACTCCCGTGCGTCCTCTGCCAGTTTCCGGAACTTCGGATTGTTTCTACCGCCCTGCAGATTACTAACTTTCCACAACTCGATATCACGGCGACCGCTGGCACCCTGTGCACCTCGCTCCTGCATCTCTTTGTACTCTGCCATTATCCGCTTTGTTTCCCGTCGCTGTTCCGGGGTCATATTAGCGTCTATGCGAGTTTCAGTTTTCTTCGCGTCTATCGTGTACCCCTGTGCATAGGTAAACGGCGCGATTTCTCGCCTGAATGATTCAGTCTCACTGGCAGCAAACGCGCTCGTGCTCTGGTTTATATCTTTATGTCGCGCTTCGAAATCTTTCATTCGCCCCAGTGCAGCATTGTTTCCAGTCAACCGTGCAACCTTCCACATCTCGCGCTTGTCCGTTTTGATAGGCGTACCGGTCATCGCTGTCACCTTACCGGACTTCTGTGCCAGCTCTGCCAGACTCTCGAAACTCTTGGCTCCGAACTCTGTTTGCTTCGCGTTCACAAGGTCATGTACTTCGTCTGCAATAATCATGTCCCAATTCTGACCGTGAATAGACTCGCGGTCGTTTCGCAGTGCGTCATGCGAAACGACGTGAATTCCGTTTTCCTCGTACAGTGCTCTACGACGTTCGGGAGTCCACTTCTGGTTTGACGTGCGCACCTGTTCCCCCAGTGCGTCATCAAGAAACTTCCGATACTCCGCACTCGATTCGTCTTTCATACCTGCAGGAACAGCTACCAGAATCTTCTTTGCGCCCTTGTTGGTCATTGCGTCTGATATGAGGTTTGAAGCTACGAACGTTTTACCGATGCCTGCATCAAACGCCAACAGAGACTTATCTGTTTCTGCAGCAAACCGGTATCCGGCCTCTTGCGCCGCCGCCAATTTCGGGTCTACCTTACCGGTCTTCGGATTGAACCCCCACTTGTTGCCTTCTTTTACACCCGAAGCGATCTGTCCTGTGTTCGCCTTGTGCATCTTGATTGCATCCCGGCGTGAATTGATACGTACCTGTTCCTCTGTCTTTTCAAAAAACGGTGTCAGACTCTCACTCGGAATTTCGACCATGAACTGCCCGGTATCTTTGTCCTTCTTGATCGAGTACATGCCCGGTGTCAGCCCAGCATCGGCCATTTTCTTTGCTATCGCTACCCGGTCGCGCCCCATGTGCTTTCGGATAATCTCATTCGGCGGGTCATCCAATGCCGCGATAACATGAGCCATTGCCCGGAGTGATCCGGCAGCACTCCCAAGGTTGTTGTACGCATGTGCGTACCATCTGATACTAAATGCGTTCGCCTGTGCCTTAGAAAATACCGCGTCTTCGCCTTTCGCGTTCGCGTGAATACGGTCTTTCTCTTGGTATGCGTGCTGTGCCTGCTGCATAGCCTTATCCACAGTCTTTTCACGTACCCGATCTGAGTATTCTTTCAGCGCCTTAGCTGCTACATCTTTTTTGCCGTCTATCGTGAGCTTATGTGCTATCGCCCGTGCTATTGCATCTACCCCGAGTGTGCGTACCAGTTCTTCACTGAAATGCGCACCACTCTCGTACACGTCCGACATGATACCGTTCAACGACCGTGCTGCGCCGTTCTCTATGTGCTTTGCTACTCGGTCGTGGTGAGCGTTGATTTCGTCGTAAAACTGAATGTTCTTTGCAGTCTCAATATTACGCCGTATCTGACTGGCTATTTCTTCTTCTGTGTAGTCATCTGCCCCAGCGAAAACCTCTCCGACTTTCAAAGCGTCCTTCTCAATTGTAGGAATGGCATTCTTGTACTTCTGGTTTACAGCTTTCATCGCATCGTTGAGACCCTTCTTGGCTCCGAGAATAGCCTTCGCTCCCTCAACGTCCATAACGACTTCTTGCTCCCCGACAGACATTACCACGGTAGGATTCTTGTCCGTACCCTCGTAATACTGAGCCAGAAGATTCGTAGCCTGTACTTCCAAATCTTTGAGCTTGTTTCGTGCCGCCGCTTTCTCGGATATTTCTATTTCCTGCTGAATCTTCCGCTGTGTTATTTCCCGAGATTCTGCGGTTTCTCGCGGCTCCCCTGCCTCACCTTCTTCTCGTGGCGTACGTTCGCCAGTTACACGCTCTGCGGCTTTACGGGCAAACATCTTCCGATCTTCGTCTGTGAGAAGGTCTTCGATTTTCGACCCCAGCGCATCCTCTACCCGAGACTTGTACTCGGTCTTCATTTCCTCTCGCGCTTTCTTACGTGCCTGAAGCCGCTCCCGTTCCTGCTTTCGCATCTCTTTGATATCGTCGTACGAAAGCCCTTCGACTTCTTGCATACGCCGGTCGGCTTCTTGCTTTCGCTCAGTCTGTCTACGCTGGTACGTTTCTTTGTCTTCGATTTTGTCAATCTTGAAGTGGTTCAAGCTACCTTCAGCACCGCCGACTACTACCCAGCCACCGTCTTCTGTGCCCTGCAGCAACACCCGTGCACCTCGGATAGTCACCCAACGCATACCACGCGCTTTCACTTCGTCCGGGGAAAAGTATCGTTTCGGCGCTTCACTCTTGCGCATGGAACCACGCTCGTCTTTTGTAAGCGCCTTCACACACTGCGAAGACAGCTTTATAGGATGCGGTTTTCCCTTCGAGAACACATACCACTTATCCCCGCTCATCATGAGCGTCCCATCTTTCTGTTTTGACTTGAACGTAAGCACTGTAGAATCTCCTGCCTTTGATTTTACCATCGTTGTGTACCCAGATAGAGACCGGCCCCGAATTTCAGGGGCAGAGATTATCGCTTTGAACACAGCCAAAGGCAAATACCCCATACTACCAAAGAATTTGTCCGTATCGTAGTGAAGTAAGTACGCTGCTTTCGCTTCTTCTGGACTTTCGTACCCGAGCATGACTTTATCTTCGTCATACTCTCCCGTACGCGGGTCTACCTGAAAAACAACAAACACATCTTTACTGAACTTGTGCGGACCCACATACACATCCAGATGGTCACCGTCTGAACCTATTGTCCCACGTATGTACCCATACTTATGCTGCATGACAGTTTGCCAGTTTTCGCCTGATCTGACAGTACCCATCTCGTTTTCTACACTGATCTGTAGCCCTTGAAACTTGATCCGGTTATGCAGCTTATGTCCTGTGTACATCGGTACTTTCAATTTCATTTTTTACGTCCCTTGCCTTCGCCGGGAAGACGCTTCCCCGCGCCCAGCTTTTTCGTCTGCCATTCATCCAGTCTGTGATAAAGCCGGAATCCAAACAGGACATACAAAATTATCGCGAAGGAACACACTACCAACATTTTCCAAGTGTACCGCGCATAATCCTGAACCAGTGCTCCATTGTACACCGTAAGGGACAGATACGCAGACGTAACAATTCCTATGAACGCCACGAAGTTTCTGGTCCTGTCCGTGTGCACAACTTCGAGCATGCGCCCCAAAAAATACGTTGCCGCCAGACCCACAATAAACGAAAGGAACCCAAACACAATCGCTGACAGTAGAAACGGAAACGTCTGTATCGTGTTCTGCGCCAGCTCTTGCCACATTTAGTCCCTCACTTCAGCTCGTGTATACACTATCCGGGCCCGCGCTATCTCCACATATTCCGGGTCAATCTCGACACCGACAAAATCAAACCCCTCATACATGCACGCCTTGCCGGTGGAGCCTGAGCCGGTGTACGGGTCAAGCACGGTGCCGCCGGGAGGCGTGACAAGGCGGACAAGGTAGCGCATCAGGTCGGTGGGCTTGACCGTGGGGTGATGGTTGCGCTGCGGCACGGGCTTGCTCGGCGTCTGTTGCGGCAATGGCCCCTGCGCTTTCTCGCTGTACCTCATCGTCAACACTTCCGGCATCCCCTCGCACCCCTCATCCCGGTCGCGCTTGCTCGCCTTGGGACTATACTTGAATCGGTAGGGTGTTTCCCCCTCCGGGTCGCTGTCGCCCTCCTCCTTTGCCTTGCTTTCCTGTTTGGTGTAGCTTTCGGTGGCAAGATGAACATACCCAAACAATATCGAAAGGCTTTTCGTAGTCGGGGTGGTGTCGGTGTTCTCCCACAGCTCCGCAAATGACACAAGACTCTGGATTAGGATAGAGTTCTCGTAGCTTTTGATATAGCCCAGAATAACTTGTAATTCCTCGCTGCTGAAAGCCGAGGTCTTTATTCCGACAAGAGCGACTGCAATACTCGTTGCGCATGAGCCGCACAGGCTCCCCGCAGACTTTACATTTTGGACGAGCCTTTCGTTTCGATTCCGCATAGCACTCACGCGAGCAATAAACTCGTTTGTTGCTTGGGAAGTCCATCCATTCTTTTCCGCAGTTAGGGCAAGTATGCTTTTCCATTCACTCACTATATCATGCTTTGGTGTAAGGCACAAGTGGCAAGTATCTTCCAGCTCGCACGACTTGAAAAAGCGGGCGGCTGAGCCGGTTGACGCAGGGAATGGTCGCGGGGTTCCTGTGTCGCCTACGCCGTGAAACACATCCCCTTTCTGCGCCCCATTGCGATTGCCTCCACCGCTCGTCGTCACCGGAAACAACCCCACCACCTCGTCGCTGCCGTCGTGCGCAAAATTAGCGGGCCATCGGCCTTGTGGCGTGTCCTTGTATTGAGGGGGTCCGCCATCTCTCCACGGTCGTTGGTAACCCTCGTGAAGATTGTTACTCATGCTCCTGTGAATACCGGGATGGTCGGGTGCTTCCACCCGGCACCCATCCACGTTGATAGCCCCCGTGCCCCACTCCAACACATTCGCCGCTACGGTTAGCTTTTTACCCGGAACACTTTTCGGCAGGTCTTTCGGCCAAATAAATGCGCCGTCATAATTACGGATGATGCGGACAATAGCCATTGAGCCGGTAAGCCCAGTTGCAATTCCAGCAAAGCACTCTATATCCTTCCGGGAACCCGAGCCTTCGGAGTTCTTCGTAAACTTTTCCGTTGACCTCCTTTCTATGCTTTGTCCCTCCCCCGTCAATGTGGTCGATGGTAAGAAAGATTTGTTCACACTCTCCGCAGCAGGCACATTTCCCTCCATATGCTGAAATGACTTGCTCGCGTAATTCTTCTCTTTTCTTTCTCGCGTACTCTCGGATGTGCTCTCTTTTCCCCTCTCTCCATTTTGCGTGAGCGGCTTTGTATTTATCGGGGTCTTTTGCTCTGTTCTCGGCCTCTCGTTTTCTTCGACATTCTTTGCATATGTTTCCGGTAGTCCCGAGTGTTTTGTTAAACCTGAATTGATTGTCTTGCTTAACTTCGCCGCATCTTTTGCATTTTCGTGTTCCCATATAATTTCTCCTGTCACCCCCCTATCTCTTAACTGAGACTCTATCATATACAACACGTTCGTGTAAGGTGATGTCAAAGGCTTGCGGGCTACGGTTATCGGCTCAAGTGCGGGCTTAAGCGCCGTGCCCCAGCCCTGCCATTGTTGGGCGGCTTCGGTTGCAGGGGCCGTGATGTTTTCAACACCGTAACCAAAAATGGCTTTGTTATTTTTATTAGCGTCTGCAATAGCGTAGGTTGATCCGTTTATTTTGGCTTTTTCCACATCGCCGCGAACCTTTTGCCCCACAACCTCCCGCTCTGCACCCGCCGCCTTGTCGATGGCCTTTGATACGTCAAGCGATTTCGGGAACCCTGAGCCGTATACCCACGCAATCATGTCTCGAATCTCAAACCCCGCGTCCTCTATCGCCGAGGCCATGCGGTGCTGTGTGCGCGTGCCTGCGAATGCGAGCAGGTGCCCGCCGGGCTTGAGTACCCGCAGCACTTCGCGCCACACGTCGACCGACGGTACACCCTTGTCCCACGCTTTACCCATGAACGACAGGCCGTAGGGAGGATCGCATACGCATGCATCTATTGAGTTTTCGTCAAGTGTTTTAAGCACGTCGAGGCAATCACCTTGTATCAATCTAAATTCTGACAAAATGTCCCCCATCCCATACTCACATTTAGTCCCTCACTTCAGCTCGTGTATACGCACCGGTAAAGTGTTCCGGTAGCGCCTGTATGAACTCTGCTCCGTCAAGCGGGGTCAGTAGTTTTCCGGAATTGTTTTTTATGCGTAAGAACTCGTACTCGTTTTGTAATCCTTCCGGACACTTCACCACATCTGCAAAGTCTGTGCTCGTGCCCTTACGAAGCTCATACACCACCACCACATCCCCGCCCGGATACTTACGAATTACACCTTTCATGCTCTCACCTCTTTACCCATCGTTTTTCACGATACTCGGGAGCTTCAGGTAATCTACCTGTCGCCTCTATGTACGCTTTACGATCCTCAAAGCTCTGTACTTCTCCCATTGTCAGCCCCATACTACCGAGCCTGTGCCGTATAGCTCCCATGTCCATGTTTCGTAACGCTTCCATTGTGTTTTCGGGTATTTCTTTCCCTTCGTGCATATTCAAAAAGTACGAGTAGTTCAACGCTTCGGCGCTCATGGTTTTTCCTTCATCGAACATGGATATCCCGTGATCTATCAACGTCAGCTTACGATCCGAGTACAGGAAATTACCTCCGTGACGGTCCACGTTATACAGAAGAAAGTCAAAAACCCCCGCGTTAATCTCCATCTCTCTTTCAGAGTCCGCATTTATCGTGCCGTCTCCCCTCGCCCCATGGGTAGTCCTGTGCGTAGGCCCGTCCATAGCGTCTCCGACAAACTCTTGTATGGAACACTCGCCTATGTCTGGGAAATCACGAAGTATTGTCGGCGGTACCATTCCGAGACCCAACGCTTTGTCTACCTCGTATGCCGCCGCCTCACGTACGTACTGTGTCTTGTTACGAAAGCCTCTATGTGAATCATTCACGTTGAAAGTAGTTTCTCCTTCTTTCGGTTTGACTACCACTTCCACCATTTCGTCGCCGTCCAATATAGCCCACGACGTAGTATTCACACCCCCACCAAGATACTGGATACTGTCGTCACCCTCTGCCACCGGCATGTATCGCATTGCGGTTTCTTTGACCTCAACTGCCATATCCTGATACATCCGGCGACCTTTGACACGTGGCCCTGTATCCGGAAAATTGTTTTGTATCAGTCCGTTTTCAATTTCGTATATGTCGGAATCTTCTTGAAGGTCTTTTGCAGCGTCAATTAACGCATTCGACAGCCGCTCGACAGTATCAGCGTCGTCGACCCAATCAGGGTCACGTTCGGCCATTCGCAGGTCTATGACTGGGAACGACAATCCTGCACTTGCCAGTTTAAGCGTAGCGTCTACAAGTTTTTCAAACGAAACACCTACTCTTGACGCATACACAAGAAATAACCCGTAATCACTCAATTCTTCTGTGTCAGTGGCTCCGGTAGCTACACCATAGCCAGCTATCGCTGCGGCTGATTCGTCCTCGGACCACTTAAATTTTCTTTCTACCCACCCCATGTTCCCGTCGTTTGCCATATTTTCAAGCCACATACTCAAGTTATGTTCTGGACGCAGGATTAAGTTTCCTCGCGAGTCTGCAGCTCGTGAAGCTAACTTGCTCATTTCCGAACCTTCGGAGTTTAACCAGTAGTCGGCGGCTTCGTCATAACGACCCAGCGACAAACGTTCTACCAATTTTTCAGAATCGTATTTAGTAAGATTAGCGGCAGGTTTCTCTACAGGTTTCGGCCTACGTGTCTTAAGCGTTTTCTTTTCCTGCATACGACGCAAGATTTCCCGGCCCTTTTTTTCCGGGTACCACTTCTTGCCGACTTTCATCCAGTCCTTACCATCTTTTCGTCGACGTACTTCTCCCTGTGTCGCGGCCTTTGCTTTTAACAGAAACACAAAATCCATATGGTCACCTACTCAAAAGAATAGAAAACACCGCTATTGTGAGCGATCCTACAGCAATACCAATACTTATCCATGCGGCTGCTATCTTGTGACGTTCAACCTTTTTCGTACTGGTCGCCCGTTCTTGGTGGTGACGTATAGTCAGCAACTCGCTACGGTTTACCTTGTCACCTAACTTGGCCATAATGTCGAATTGAGTTTGCGCTATGGTCTCCTGTCGATTATCCATACGCTCCAATGTCGATACCAACCATCCGCTATTCACAACACTTTCCAAATCAGAAACCCTCTTTGACATCTCTTTTTCATTCCGAATAAGAGTGTCCACTTTGGAGTTCGTTTTTCCGATCTGAACACCCAAGTCAGACAACTGTTCGAGAATAGCTTGCTGGTCGGTGTTGCTCTCGTTTTCGGAAACGTCTCTACGATCATTCAATGACATACTTTACGACTTTAGCCTTTCGCTGTGTGCTCGACTTTCGAAGTTGCTCTCTCCGAACCGATTTCTGGACTTCTTCGCCTTCTGTCTCTGTTGCTTGTGGTGCTTCATTATCCTGCGCTTCGTCTCCTTCGTCCTCGTCTGGGATGTTTTCAAAATCGTCGTCGAAGTCGTTTTCCATTTCTGCAGCTTGCGCCTGCTGCTCTGCCGCTTGTGCCTGTTGCTTGTCGGCCATGTATATTTGCACAGCTTGTGGATTCAACACCACGTTTGCGTAGTCGTCTTCCAGAGGATCAAGCCCTTCCTCTTCTCGTAACTGATTGATCGTGTACCGGTTACCGAGCTTTTTCGACTTGATATCTTCTGTTCGAGATTCATCTTCTATACGTACGCCTTTGAACCGAAACACGTACTTGTCGGTCACCTTGCGCATGATCTTGTTCATGTGTTGCTCTATGAACGAAAGAAGCGCTTCCAGTCCTCGATTACGTGACTGCTTGATTCGAGGTTCTGAACTATCGTTGTGGATGATCGACTGTGACTGCTCCATCTGAAGACCCATTTCTGCCACGTCGATTCCGTACACCGCACAGATAACCGTAGTCGTAAGCTGCATGAGCTTCCCGTATTCCATGTCTTTATTCGACTGATTCAGGGACTTGAACTCCATACCAACACCATCTTTTCCACTCGGGAGAATAGGTATGTTCCACTTACCGCCTACACCGCTCATTGCCGCATACCAGTAATTCTGTATCGCAGTCATCTGCGCATTTCCCACGTCGCCCATTACTGCGAGAAACCCTTTCGGTACCCGGTCTCGTATGAGCTGATCTCTCGTGTAGTTGTACCCAAACAGTAGCGTTGTGATTATGTCGATTGCCTGCTCTACCGGAGAATAGCCATATCCCCGGTGTCGTATGTCTGCCCGCTTGTACCTGTAGTCGAAAATAAGATTATCCGAATACTCGCTGTACTTCTTTCCCTCGATTTCCTGTATGAACCGTACGCCCCTCTTGTAGTCGGAATCTTCTGCTACACGGTAAATAGTGGCACCGTCCAGTAACCAGAATGCCGACGCTTCCCCTTTCCTGTTCGGCTGAATCTCTGTTGCGATCTGATCTATTGTCAACAACTCTCGGACTACCATCTGTACATAGTCCATAAAGTCGTCTTCTCTATCCGGATCATACGAAAAACCGGACTGCTCTATAAACTCGACCAGCGCACGTATTTCGTCTTCATCCTCTTTGTCTTTATCGTGGTACCGATCATTCAGCACAATGTCGAATCCACGCTCCCCGTCTTCCCGAACCCACTTACAGAACGGGAGAATCTGATCTATACGTGTGTTGATAATCGCGTTAATTAACGGAATCTTGTGTACTGTCCGTCTCAACACGTTGTAATCAATGCTCAGAAGTTTACGACGTACGCTCTGACTCCCGTGCATAATCGTATTGTACATATGCGGGTCTGTGAGCTGCGAATACAACTTGCTCAGGGACGAGTTTTCGTCCGTCCATGGATTTCTCTGTGCCGTCGTTTCTGCTTTCTGCTGCTTACGTCTGGACATTCGCCTGTTTCCTTTATCCTCAGTATACACGCCCACCCCGCAAATACGAAACGGCCAAACACAAAAAAGCCCCCTGCGGTGAGATGCAGGGGGCACAAAGGAAGAATAAGCGTGCAGGCGGGCAACACTTACTTAACTACATTTAACCACGGTTTACCGTTTAGAAAAAGAACTACAACTCAGAAAACGGGCGAATTAAGTGTGCCCATTTATATGCCGAACCTGTCTTTTTCATGATACGTAGAAAATCTGCCCGGTCCATGTGTATGTTCGCGCCTTCGTGATTCCTGTAGTCCGTGTAGAAGTCTCCATATGGGTCATCGACTATCACAGATTCAATGTCTTCAAACGCAATCTGTTCTATATCTACGTTTTCCACACCTGCACGAATAACAGCCCCAGAAACCGAGACTATGTGCCCGAGTGTAGTACCATCCGACAAGTCAAAGTCTCCCGACATGACTGCCCCCCAACCCGAGTACACATACGACAACGCAATCGGAGTAGGCACGTCTGTTCGAAACGTAACAATTCTCTGGTGCCGAATACCTTTCTTATCCAGAATTTCCCGGTGCACAAATCGGTTTGTGTACCGTTCAAGCATCCCATGCACCTGTGAAGGGGAAAAGTTATTTTTTGCCCATGGAAAATCCCGATTCATTTCCTCATAAGCCGTCGCGCTACGAAGGTCTTTCATGAGCAAATCTTCTGTCGGCTCACCTTTGCGGTCCTCTACCTCCTGCAGCGGGTATCCTGCCTGATACAGCGCCATTGCCATACTCGTGGTATTGCATGCCGACAATGGGTACCGCTTGTTTGTTCTCTGGTCTCGCCATACACCCTCAGAATAGAACAGCAAATGTCCTTTACTTCGTTCCTTAACCATCGTGGAATCTTTCGCCCTTCTCATACCTGCCTCCCCTATACGTGCGATCCATTTTTTGAGAAACCGCACAACAGCCTCCAATAACTCACTCAATTCAACACCCCTGATACGAAATGCGCAAGCCTATGGTCGAACACTTCGTCGAAGTTATCTCGTTCCCACATAACCATGCGATTCTGTTTTAGTGCGCCGCGTTCGTTATACGGAGCAGTACCGTACTCTTGCAGTAGCTCGAACGAACCCGACAACCTGCCTACCCGGTATTCTATGCTTGTATCATCCGCATCGACACCATCCTGCATCCACTCAAACCTTACCGCCTCGTCTGTACCCGGTTCACCCAACCGTATGTAGTACAACTGCAAGAACAGCGGATGCTCCTGTACACCGTTCGGATCAAAGAACAGGCTAAAGCATCTTTTCAGATAGTCTTCTGGCAAGCGAATCGTTTTCATGGTCCCAGTCCCTGTTTATCGTCTCATGCAATCGCATAAGTGCTATTTTCAATTCCCGCCGTTGCTTTGTGCTCAGTTTCGGTTTCCCCGGAGAATCGAACTTCAAATCTCTTTGTACGCTCAACACCAACACATCGAGCGCCTTGTTTGCCTTCATATCTACAATTCCTTTTCTGACAGCGCCTCACACCACGCAGATACCTGCTCTAACTCGTACACATCGTCAAGTCGTAGCTCCTTTGCTACCTTCCGTATATCCGCTACATCGTACACGGTCCTGCGTCCCAACGTACTCCCGATCTTCTTTTTCCTCGCTACCCGTTGCACCGTGGTCCTGTGCACTTCATACAACGTAGCTACTTCGTCTGCCGTGGCTACCGGATGGTTTCGTGGTAACGGTACCTGCCTACCTACCGAACGTAACGCCTCGTTTCTCACTTTGCGCAATACGTCCTGTATCAACACGTCGACCGTAGCATCATATCCTGCCGCCTCAGACAAAAGCCCGAACGAGTTCAACCGCTCTCGTAAGTGAGCTGTCCACACGTCTATATCTATCATGGAATCACCTTACATACAGAATACAACGGATTCACGCTTATTTTCGATACAATAAAAAAGGCTCCCACTTACGGGAGCCAAGAAAAGCCGTCTGGTGTCGGTAGGGGAACAATAGGTCATCCAAACAAAGGGGGGTGTTTAGTGGGACTTTTTTACATGCCCAACACCCAAACGACAAAAAGTGGCGGTAGAGGGAGTTGCACCCTCGACCTTGCTTTGATTTAAGCACGCGCTCCTACACCTGCGCTATACCGCCGTAAAGCGGGAGTCACGGTACCACATACGCACCCAACATATAGCGGTAACTACCCCGCGACTCCCTGTAGTTGTGAGCCAACGACTCACTGTCTCAAATGGCAATGAATACAACGTATCATCCCGACAGGTTGATTCACTTCGAAAGAAAGCATATCCAATCTTTCCAAGAAAATCAAACGTCCTCACGCTCTGCAATCTTCGCTGTGTTCGCCTTTCCTATCGGAGACACATATATACGGCTATCCAAAGATTGCGCTTTCCGTACTGCCTTTGCCGAGCGATACGAAAAGTAAATTTGTACAACCACTGCAGTCCCTAAAACAATCAACAACCAAACAAAAAACAACTCTGTCATTCTCGCTTCCCCTTATACCCCGGTGAATACATCGGTGTACGGTCATCAGGAATACATAGCCATTTAGTCGCGCCCTGTGTGTCTGACTCTGCCACGCACAATTCGCCGATAATCGCATTCAAAGTAACCTTGTATTTTCCTAAAGCCTGTTGTAAGTCTGCTCGTTTATGCCATTGCCCGTCAGACAATATCTTTCGTATTGTTTCTTTCGCAGCCTCAAAATCAGGATTAGGGGGCACATACTCACGTGATCCCTTGTAGTCTGTTCTCGGTAACCCGTGAAACAGCTCTCGACTATGCGCAAACCCACTACTCCAAGACTTATTCAACATAAGACCAGCTACCTATTATCGCCTTTACCCTGTATCTTCCCGCGTTCCTTCCGAGACTTCAGCTTTTCCAGATTCGCAAGAGCCACTTCTTCCAGTGTCAGTCCGAGCTTTGCCGCTCCCCGTGCCAAGTACCACAGTACGTCGCCGTACTCCTTCAGGTACGCTTCTTTCGAATCTTCCGGCTCTGTCCCGTCTCGCTCACTACGCTTTCCGATCTGTGAGACTTCACCTGCTTCCCCGGACAGACCCTCCCGATAATACGTATGCGAAAGTAGCATGTCCGTGTCACCGGCCCGGTTCTGATACTCGTTCAGTGTCATTCCTTTCTCCACCCACATATCTTCGCGCTCCGCTTGTGCAATTTCCCACAGTTTCTCATAGAACACGTCTGCATGTACAACCTCTATGCCTTTCGCAACATCTTCGAGTTGTACGCAAGGGTCGCCCCCGTCCAGTAGTTTTACCTTCGCCCGGACTATCCAATCTTCAAACTTACTGATCTCAGACTGATAGGACATAACTCGGTCCACTTCCCCAAGACTAATATCCCTGCCCTGTGCGTGCAAATACGCATGCGCCTTCGCAAGCGCAAACTTCTTTTCTACCCTACCATTATCCTGCGGTCTTTCCGGTCTCGTTATAGCATCTCGATACATCATATGGTATCCCCTCAGTCAAAGAACCCAGCTACGTAGTCCAGAACCGGCCCTATACGAATACCCCTGTTCGCTCGTTCAAGATAAAAGTAATCAAGTCCCCGGACCAACTGATCCACACTCATTGGCGTATAGAAAATCGCCTGCAGACCTCTCTGTGTCTCCACTGTCACCGGTAACCCCGTCTGATCTTCAATCTGCAACTCCATTCGTACATGCGCCGCAGACAATCCCGTAAGGTACCCCGCCACAAACCCAACCTTCTCTGACTGCGTGAACGTTCGCCAGTCATGCCCGTTCAGGTCTTCAACTCCAAACCCCTGTGCCACCGAAACGACAATCGCCAGTAATACCAGCGCAATTCCTATCTTTCTCATTCTTCCCTCCGATCTATTAAGCGGCCACCCGCAAATAGAAAATCATCTGCTTCGTCCCGCGACTGAAACAGCCACCTCGCATACACTACTGCAGCGCGATCCCCTTCAACATCTGCCGGATACTCCAACGCCCACACATGGCCGCCTTCCAGTACACGCCACCTGTCCAGTGTGTCCCGCAAAACTTCCAACTCTCTGGAAGCCATATCTATATCCTGCTGTAACCGGTTAATTCTCCACGCCGTAGACGACACAAACGTAAGACCAACCAACACCAACAACGCGACAATAGCCAACGCCACGGCCCACCGCAGAAAGTCTGTGTTGTCCTGTACATACTCCGTAAAATCCGGATTCCATTTCATACCTTCGCCCCCTTCACACTATATACAACGGATTATCTACCCGCCCTGATTCACCTTTCCCGTACAACGCACGAGGAAGCCCGTCAGCTCGTCCGACCCCCCTCCGTGTGTAGTTTTACCTGTTCGACCCCTTCCGTCCATTCTACCCCCCTACATTTCAACCAGCCAGCAACCTTATCCTGATCTCTGTGAGCACATCCCGCACTCAGCCCCAAAATTTCCGCACACTCTCAATTAACACACAAAAAACTGCGCACTCTTAACCAAACAAATGTATGGCTCTCTCTGATCTCCCTGTACCTACCACCACGCCCTGTATAAAACCGCTCTGTATGGAAACGGCAGGATTCGAAATGTACGGGCATCTCACCCGTTCGCCGTCTTTCCGGTGTCAACAACTAAGGTTTTTCGGTCGTAAGGGCGGCCATCTCCCTCCCCTGAGTCTGGTAGTTGCCAGTAGACTCACTGCGTAGCGCCGGAATTGAACCGGCATAACCTATCTACGTGTACCGGTCTACTGACCGGTGTCTTTGAAAGCAAAGCCCGATATATAACGCATATTGTGGTACGTAACTTTACCGCCTTTCGTTTCAGCCCTTACATACCATTCACAGAAGAAACACATATCCCCAGTTCGTGCCTGTTGTAATGTCAGACTTACAGTATCGTACTCATTCGTTGAGTTTTCTCGTACCTTCAGTTCCCCATCCGGCTCCCACCATATTGCCGCCAGCTCCGATCCATCTTCCCACTCAGCAATCATCGCCTACCTCATGTCGTGTTCTGTTTCTGCCGCTGCCCGGTGTTTATGCTTCCCCGGACCCTCTATATACAACGATCCTTCTAATCTCGATATGGAACACCGAACACTCGTACCTACAGACAAAGATTCAAACAACGCTTTCTCCGTATCGTACTCCGGCTCCAACACCAGACTCCACGACAAATCATCGTCCAACACCATTCGTGTTTTCATTTTTTATACCCTCGCGCCTTATCCTTCCAGAACCAGAAACTTTGTATCTGCCGCAACTGCCTGCCTAATTTCTGACTTATCGTTTCCATGATCCCTCCGACATAATCGCACGCTCATAGTTCTTTCCTTTGTTGTACGCAGAACATGCAGATTCATAATCCCCGGACACCGTAGTACCACTCTTACCGCACGACTTGCAGTACACGTACACTTTGATATCCTTTGTCGTAAACTCTCGATCTGCCTGCCCTAACAATGCTTCGCCACAATACTTACATTGTGCGCCTTTCCCGCCTTTCACTGCTTGCCGGACTCCCCGAGCTGATTCCCGAGCTGATTCGTACTCCGAAACGGCTTTACCAACGACACAACCCCTATCAGCGGGTCATCCACCGTAGTGGATTTCGCCAGCACCTTACCTGATCCTTCAGAAACTTCCCCGCCAACACGTTCTGCCTCTTGTGCGCTATCTGCTTCAACAATCGCTAAAACAGTTCCGTCTGACTGCTCGATTCGGTACAGCATTCTGTGTCCTCCCGTAAAACCTTGATCCTTTTTTCGATCAATTTTTCTGCTACCGCGAATGAATGTTCTATCCCGTACGTAAGAAGCGTAAACACAGAAGACCTTGCGAAATCGTGGTCTGCGTCTAATATACGCTTCAGCACGTCGGACGCTTTCTCAGGTAAACGATCCCTGTCTCGCTGTTTTTCAGTCGCAGTCTTCCAATACTCTACCCTACGACGCATGTACCAAATCGCTTTCTGCAGGTCTTCTACACCCGAGCCTTTCGAGTTCTCCCATCCCCGGTACACATACTTCAACGCATTTCCGGTACAGAAGTCTAAGTGCTCTACCAGTTCTATACACTCGATCCCTGAAGGATGCCCGAGATAGTGCGTAGGATGATTTACGTTATCCATGGTCGTGATACTCCCTGTCCATTTCCTGTACGGCCTCTACAACTTCGTACTCTACGTGTTCTGCTTTCCCGTCTTCGGTAAGCCGATATATCCCCGGATTCACGCGCTCTACAAATTCCAGCTCCACCAGTCGATTCATTCTGCTTGTCACAGCGGCATTATTACCGCCAAGAACCTTACGTGCCACAATCTCTGGCCCCTCTGCTCTCTGCAGATTATACAACGCCGCCAAATCCCGCAAAACAACTCTACGCAAATCGTACCGACTCCGGCAGCTCATACCTGTCACAAAAAGCACCATATGCCACAGGTACCCTGCTCTGTACGATCTGCGCAATCGCCCGCGCATATTCCCGTATCTCAAACTGCGCATGGCTATCAAGACGCAGCTTGAGAAAGCGAAACAGGTTATGCAAATCTATTTTCCAGTACCACTGTGTATACAGGTTTACCGGCAATAATAGTCGTGCGATCTCACGCGACACATTGTACTGTTCCAGTATTCGCGTATACGTCTGATACGCCGCCTCGCTGTTCGCTTGTATCAAATCGCGTACTTCAATGGCCGCGTCTTCCGTAAGCGTGGTACCCCTACCTTGCTTGTTGTCTGTAGACTGCTCTGCAATATCCTCTACCCGAGGAACATAGAATTCATCGTCCAGTACACTGTATCTGCCACTTACCTCATTCAGACTTGCCGTCCTATGCCGTACCATCTGCCGTGCCACGAACAACGGTAACTTCATGTGAAACTTGAATTCAACCTGCTCGAACGGGCTTGTATGATCGTGCTTCATGAGATACCGAATCAACCGCTCGTCACCTCGTTTCGTTTTTGTACCTGCTCCATAGGAAACCCGCGCCGCCTGTACAATCGCTGTATCGTCGCCCATACAGTCAACCAACCGCACAAACCCACTGTCTAAAACGTCAACCTTGTCCACCATAGTCAAAATCCTTCAGGCAATAAGCCTGTTACTTTGTTTTCCGCGTATGCCTTTTCTACCATGGGCACTACATGCTCTCCGACGGTCTTTCCGTCCGGAAGTACGATTGCGTACTCACTCATGCAATAACTCGCCCATCCAGTAGAAAGGTTTCACTTTCGGCATGTTCCAGAACAGCACCAACATCGGAAACTCTACGCCCGGAAACGTATCCAGCGGAAGCATACACGTACCTGTGATCTGCGCACCGCCTGTAGAAACCTGTTGTCGGTAGAACGAAAACCTTGCACTCTTTTTTCTCTGATTCGTAACAAAGCCTGCCGGTGTAAACAAAATCATCGGTGTCTTATTGCCAAATCTCTGCATCGTGTGACGTACAAACAAGTCCGGTATAAGAGACGTGCCGTACATTTTCTTCGACTCGTGCCCGCGCCAGTATTCTTTGTCTGCCTCCGACGCATTAAACGGAGGATTGCACACAACCAAACCCACCAGCCTGTCCCAGTCTTGCGCCACCTGTGCAAAGTAATCCGTCTTGTCTATGTACACACCTTTCGAAGACCGACCTCTATTCAGGTCCGTACCTCTGAAAGCAAAGTAATCAGGTATTTCTGGTATCGCCAATTCCTTCTGGAAGTGTTCCAGTAGTGCTCCCTTGCCTGCAGCCGGGTCAAATATGACTGTGCCCGGTTTCATCGACAAACTTTTATTTGCAATCCGAGCAAGATACACGCCTATGTCTTCCGGCGTAGGTATGTCGTTGCTTTTTCGATTCTCGTAATACTTGTTTCTTGCCGTTGTAATTGGACTTGCCACACAAACCTCTCTTGTTTTTATCCGGAAGTGAGAACGGGACCGCACCGCACACTTTGCTTTACGCTCGCATACGGTACATACGGTAGCGCCCACACTGGAAATGGTCCCCGGACTTTCACCCATCGTGCATACCGTATTCCAGTCATCCCGCCCCCACATCCTGATAAAAAAATAGGGTAGAGCAGGTCAAGAACACGGGGGTATTTTATTTGACCGCTCTACCCTATACAACGCACTAATGCCGGTTTTTGATTCACCGGTTTTTCAGAAAGCGCCCTGCTGCCAAGGCGCAAACTGAAAACTACTACGCAACCACACTCAATCTTTGAGCTACCTTATCGTAGTACCCTTCTTCTGTTGAAAACCGAACGTACACGTCCACACTTTCCGGAAACGCTTCCGCTAACCGCGCACGGTTTGTACCATCCGCTTTGGAAATAGCATCCCATAGTGCGGTCTTGAACCCTCCCAGTCTACCAGTCTGCCAGTAGTACAGGTCTTGTTCTGCCTTTCGATATTCAACACTGTCTCTGTTAATGTCCATTGGACACCCCCTGTATTTTTCCCGGACTTGCCACCGGGCGTGTAGGTTACGGTCGGGGGCTTTCGCCCCCGACTGGCTCACTTGTTAAGAAACTTTCGAGCTGCATAATCGTGTATGCGGTTCGATACAAGCTCCCCTTTTGCTTTGTGTGACGCAATCTGCGTAATTACGCAGAACAGCGCCCACGCACTGAAGTCTGACTTCAGTACAAGGTCACCCGGTACCGCTTTCGTACCGGCCTCGTGGCGAACCCAGTCAACCACAATCTGATTCGACAGTGCCCTTTCGATCTCGCGTAGGTAACTGATTGCGAGTTCTTGTTGCAGAAACAAGTCCTGTAGGTAGAACTTTGCCGACTCTTGATTCAACCGTGAGTAATCACGCTTCACACCGTCGACTATGTACGCTATCTGCTCTACGAAATCAGGAGCCGCGTGATTCAAGTCCACGTTTTTCCCATGTCGCAGCTTGACTACGTACAGACTGTTCCGAACCTTCATACCGTTCTCACATACGAGCCTCATGCACCCGCCGTCAAACGTAATCGGGGACGTACCGTCATACGAATTCCGTACTGTGATTATCGGCGTGATCTTGTCTGATCCGGGCTTACCGTCAAATGCCGTATTGCGAACACCAGTAGCCTCCGCAGCATCGAACGTGTATGCCGGAAACGCAATCTTGTGGAACAGCTTTGAGCCTTTCGAAGACACTATGCTCTGGCTTGCGATACCTGAAGTATCGACTCCCGAGTTAGCGAGCAGACCTACTGCAAAGTCTACTGCTTCTCTGTGAGTCACCAGCCCATACTGCTTTGACATAACGGACAACTGTTCTCCGGTGTCCTTCCGAAAAAGAACATCGTGTCCAGTATCCGCACCATCTTTGCGAAACAGTCGTTCACGCTTGACAGTGAAAAATGCGTTTTCACTTTTCTTTGCGTACTTCGACAGAATCGTTTCGATAGCAGACCCTGATCGTACCTCGTTACTTATTACCTGTGTCATAGACACCCCCTGTGCGGTCTTTCCCGCCGTGAAATTATTGGAGCATTGCTCCGCGAAGCTCCCTCCGTAAAGGGAGCAACGCGCAACCTACTCGTTCTCGAAAAACACATCTCGGGACGGGTAATGAAAACCCTTACCGTCATTACGCAACGATCTTACATGCTCGATCAGCTCTACAGGCTCAGGGTCGTCGGACCCAGCGTCTGTGAGAAACTTCTGAGTTTCAATCGCTTGCGCTTCGAACTTGTCCCAGACCAGTTCTCGATACAGCCGTTTCTGTTCAGCAAGCAACTCTTTGAGCCGTTGAATCTCGCTTGTAACAGTGGCGATCTTTTCATCGTTTTTTTCAACGATACCACGCCAATGGCCATCAGTGCCCATGCTCTGATATGACGCACGCATCGCATCACGATTCACTCTCCGCACATCCGTAGCAATCTGAGCATTCATCTCGTCCAGCGCTTTTTGCATGGCAGCTTCTACAAACTCTTTCGTGAGCTGTTTTTCTGCGTGAGATACCACGTCATCTGCCCGAGCCTGTAACGCCTGCTCTCTCGTCTGACCTTTCGGTATGCGACCTCTCGTTTCCCAAGAATACGTGAAATGCCTCGCAAGCCCCTGATACCCGTCGGAAGAATCACCTCGAAACTGCTTGTTTCGATACAGCGTCCGTCCAGACAAGCCCGGTCCACCAGTGATATCTCGCTGAAGACGCTCAGGTAGTGACTTGATCTGCTTTATCAGATTCTCTTTCGGAGAAGCTATAGCGTACACAGAAAACGATCCGTATTCGCCATCCACTGCCGAAGGAAAATGAACTTCTGCAGGACCAAAGTCCTCACGCTCCAAAGCAAATTCCATGATCCATGGACCAGCAATGGTACGACTATAACTAACTTTCATATAACACCCCCTAAGTGTTTGAGCTTGAGCGTAGCGGGGATCATGTGATCCCCGGCCCGACTCGGACTGCATGTCCTGCACGGGCTGTACCATGCGCTCACGATTCGAGTATGTACGCATTCACCATATGCGGTACAAACTCGTTTGCAGGTAACGGATTCCACTGTGACCTGCCGTCCGCGTACCCACCGGCTCCATGTACATACACATTGCCGTTCAAGTTTTCGACTATCGTGTGCGTGATATTCACTTGCTTTTTCGCACTTACACGAAACGTGAATTCTACACGTATGTCATAAAGACCCTGCTCGTACCGTGTACGAGTTGAGCCAAACGGTCGAACCTCTATGAGTTCCAGTTTTCCGATGTTCAAGTAGTGCGCAGGAAACCCTACACAATAGATATTTTCTTTTGTGTAACGGTAGCCGTACTCTTTCTCGAAAGCGTCACCTGTAACCCATGAATCAACCATAGCGTTGATTCGTACAGGCTGTTCTAAAAAGTACGTCTGTTCGACATGTTCAATACGGCTATTAGGCAGCTCGTACGATTGCCGTACGTTGAGAGCAATGCCGTTCGAAAACGCCATGGCCCCTGCCACACCAAAGCTATCGGTACTGAGTATCTGCGACAACTTGCGGAAAACTTTCGGTGACTTCTGCATATAACACCCCCTAAGTGTTTGAGCTTGAGCGTAGCGGGGATCATGTGATCCCCGGCCCGACTCCGGATTAACTCCGTGCACGGGCTGTACCATGCGCTCCTATCCGTAACGCCGACCATTCTGGCGTCCACACATCGTTGTGTGTAACAAAGCATCTCGGTCGTGCATTCTCCGTGACTGTCAGTACATGCCCCGGTCCAAGCTGGCATGCTTTCGACCGGGCATACTTGTACGCTTCCCAGAACATATGCTCTGCAACGTACACGTGCTGATCGTCACAAACTTTGTAAACCTTACTCATAAACACCCCCGTGTTTTGTTGTTGGTTTAGGCTTTCGCCTTATGCCGGGAACAGGAATTGAACCTGTACTTTCTGCATACGTTGCAGCCGCACTACCGTTGTGCTACCCCGGCGAGGGGGATTTCCTTCGCTTATCCACCGGCTGTCCGAGTCTCTTGAACCCCCGCAGGGGAGCGCCCTTCCGCGCTTTCCTCTCGACCGACTTCTTCTTTCAAAGACCCTTGGCTTCGGGAAGTATCCTTCCCTTTTCCTTATACTTAATTATACCATGCGATTTTATTTTTGTCAATTTTTAATTTTACTGCATAAAATGTAGCCGCCCTCAGTAGTGTGAACCACCTCGGGCGAGCACATCACGACAACTGACCCATAACCTTATGCACCAGCG